>JAICHS010000152.1 GCA_025924775.1 Rhodanobacteraceae bacterium | reverse complement strand
GCGTGAAAAATTCGGATGCGGGACGGTCTTCCAGCAGGCGCCCGCGGCTCAGAAACAACACGCGTTCGCCCAGACGTCGCGCCTGTGCGAGGTCGTGCGTGGTCATGATGATGGTCGCGCCGCGCCGGCGCATGGTGTCGACCAGCCGTTCCACCGCGGCGGTGGAGTGGGGATCGAGGCTGGCGCACGGCTCGTCCAGAAACAAGGCTTCGGGTTGCAGCACCCACGCGCGCGCGATGGCCAGGCGCTGCTGCTCGCCGCCGGACAGGCGGGTTGCCGGCATCCGCGCCAATTCCACAAGTCCAGTCGCCTCCAAAGCTTCGCCCACCAGCTGCCGTCGCGTACGGCGGGGCAGGTGGCGGATCGCGATCGGGTAGTCGATGTTGGCCGCGACCGAGCGCTGCAGTAGCACCGGATGCTGCAGCACCATCGCGTGCTGCGCGCGCGCATGCGCCGGCGACGACCCATTCCAGTCGATGCGGCCGCGGTGCGGTGCCAGCAGTCCGTGGCACAGGCGCAGCAACAGGCTTTTGCCCGCACCGTTCGGACCCAGGATGACGTTGAACGTGCCAGGCCGGATCGTGAACGACACGTCGGACAACAACTCGCGGCCACCCACCTGGTAGGTGAGCCCCGTGACCGCCAGCGGCAGCGTGCGCGGTGCGCGCGCGGCGGGCGCACCGGCGCGCCACGCGACGTCGGCGGTCGCGGCCTCACGCACGGGCATAACGCCTGCCGGCGGTGCCGCGCACGAGCTCGGTCAGCAGCGTGATCACCAGGGTCAGGCCCAAAAGGATCAGGCCCAGCGCCACCGCGTGCGGCAGGTCACCTTCGCTGGTGTCCAGCACGATCGCACCCGTCATCACGCGCGTGTAGTGCGCGATGTTGCCGCCGACGATCACCACCGTGCCGACTTCCGCCAGCGCCCGCCCGAAACCCGCCAGCGCCGCCGTCACCAGGCTGAAGCGGCCGTCCCACAACAGGGTGGCCAGCATGCGCAGCCGACCGACGCCGAACGAACGCAGCTGTTCGTCATATTGCTGGTGCAGGTCGGCCACCGTCTGGCAGGTGAGCGCGGCGACGATCGGCACGATCATCACCCACTGCGCGATCACCATCGCACTGGGCGTGAACAACAGTCCCCAGTCGCCCAGCGGGCCCGAGCGCGACAGCATCAGGTACACCACCAGTCCAATCACGACGCCCGAAAGGCTCATGCCGGCATTCAGCAGTGCAATCACGAAGCCGCGGCCGGGAAACCGCAGGATCGCGACCGCCCCGCCCAGCGGAAACGCCACCAGGCAGCCCAGCACCGCGGCCACCACGTTCACCTCGAACGTGAGCACGATGATCTGCACCAGCTCCTGGCCGGGGTGGAAGACCAGATGGATCGCCGTCAGCCAGGATGCCCCGAAATCACCCATTGCCCACCGCCGTCCACGCCGCACTCGTCAAGGTGACAGGTTTAGCACTTCCGCTTGCATGTAGCCACAATCTGGTGGCAAACGGTAATAGGTGCAACTGGAAACAGCGTATCGCCCATCCACGCGTGTGCGACACGTGGATCCCGCTGCGTCCGGATGCGGAAAAGGAGTGGGCCAGGCGGGTGGTTTATACTGCGCGACCCGGATGCGCGGCGGGCTGGGGCTTGCTGGCCGCATTCGATCGATGCACCGTATGTGCGCCTGTAGCTCAGCTGGTGGTTTGGCGAGCGTTTACGCGATGCCAGTGACATCGCGTGCGAACGAAACCGGTGAGGCATGGATGCCGAACGGATGAACCCACCAAGGACGGTTCATGCGATGATTTTTCAACGCGCCTGTAGCTCAGCTGGATAGAGTACTAGCCTCCGAAGGTGGTACTCATTGGCAGTTTCAGGGGTCCGAGTTGTCCCAGAGTTCGCTGCAGACCTTTACTCGAAAACGATCGTCCGAAAACAGAAAAGCCCTTTAAAAACGCGCCTGTAGCTCAACTGGATAGAGTACCGCCCTCCGAAGGCGGGGGTTGTGGGTTCGAATCCCGCCAGGCGCGCCACTTTTGGGTGAACATTCATCCGCAGCAGGGTGGGTTCAACGGGGGCGAACGCTATGCCATTGCAGCGTGATGGCTCGCCTTGAACGCACTCACCCAAACAGCCGCCCCGCGTGGCTTTCGTGGTCGAGCAGCCAGCGTTTGCGTGCCAGCCCGCCGGCGTAGCCGGTGAGGGAGCCGTCGCTGCCGAGTGCGCGGTGGCAGGGGATGATCACGGAGATGGGGTTGCGCCCGACCGCGGCGCCCACGGGGTGGAAGGCGCGCGGCCGGCCGAGCGTGCGGGCAAGTTCGGCGTAGGTCGTGGTCGTCCCGCAGGGCACGCCGGCCAGCGCGTGCCAGACTTGGCGCTGGAATTCGGTGCCTTCCGGTGCCAGGGGCAAGTCGAACGTGGTTAGCCGGCCCTGGAAATAGTCGTCGAGCTGTTGCTGCGCGACACGCAGTACGGGGGTTTCGGTGGCGCGCCAGCCGTGTTCCGCGCTGATCTGCGGAAAGTATTTCTGGTCCTCGAACCAGCCGCCCTTGAGGGCGTCGCCACGCGCGGCGACGACAAACGTGCCGATGGGTGTCTTGACGCGCAGGTAGTCGACATCGGTGAGTTGCATGCGCCCATTGTCGCGCAACCGGTTCCATGGCTGGTGGCGGGTGTAAGATGCGCGCCGATTCGAATCGCGATCGGGAAGCGCGCCGCGGGGACAACCCCGCCGGGCGCGCCATGGGCTTTTCAACGAACCGGCACTGGCGGCGTCGCCAGTGGAGATCAGTGCGGGCAATCTTCGGCAGCGGGCGCGGTTCCTTCGTCCTGAAACGTCACATACGGCGGATGCCAGGCATCCTGTTTGGCCTCATGGTGGTCGGCGGCGGCTTCCTGATGGCCGCGTGCACGACTTGGAAACCCGTGGTGCTGCCGAGTGGCCAGCAGGGTTTCACGGTGGACTGTTCGGGCACCAACCTGACGTGGTCGCACTGCTATCGGAAGGCTGGCAAGGCGTGCCCGCAAGGCTACGACGTTTCGGAAAAACTGGACAAGCACGGCGGCAAGGTGGCGGTGGGCGATCTGTACGGCATGCTTGGCGGCAGCGTGGTCGACCGCAGCATGCTGATCCAGTGCAAGCCCGCTGGTGCGCCGGGAAATGCGCCCCGCACTGCGCCCGCTGGCAGCATCGCGCCGGGGGCTGCGCAGACGTTTCCCGCGCATGACGGCGCGGCCGCGGCACGGCCCGCGGGCGCGCCGTTTGCCGTCGCGCGATGAAATGCGCGGGCGTCGTGCTGGCTGGCTGCGTGCTCGCGTTGGCGGGCGCGGCGCTGGCATCGTGCGCAACCTGGAAGCCGGCCAAGCTGCCGGGTGGCCAGGCGGGCTACACCATTGATTGCTCGGGGCCCAGCTTGTCGTGGGCGCATTGTTTCCAGCGCGCGGGCCGGGCGTGTCCGCACGGCTACACCATTGTCAAGCGTAGCGAACGCGGCGGCAGCCGGGTCGTCTCGGGCGATCTGTTCGACCTGGTCGGCGACAAGGTCCAGCATCGCCGGATGCTGATCGGCTGCAAGGATGGCGCGGTCGCGGCAGGCGTGCGTGCGGCCGGTGCGCAGACAGTGGCGCTGCCGTCCGCGCCGCCGGCATCCAACGCCAACGAAGATGACGATTCCGAGTGAGCGCGGCACCGAAGGCGCTGGCTAGCGCACCACCGCGCGGTCGCGCGCGTGTTCGTCCCACTTCGGCGCATGCGCGATCGCGGGCAACACGTCTTCGGGCGTGGCCGCGATGGACCACATCTTCGCGTGCTCGGGGTTCATGAAGTGCTGCGCGATCACCTGGCGCAGGAAGGCGTCCAGCGGCTGCCAGTAGCCCAGCGTATCGAGCAGGATGATCGGGTTGAAGTACAACCCGAGCCGCTTCAGCGTGATCGCCTCGAACAGTTCTTCCAGCGTGCCGCAGCCGCCCGGCAGCGCGACCACCGCGTCGGAGCCGGTGAGCAGGCGATGCTTGCGCTCGCGCATGTCGCCGACCAGTTCGAGGTGGGTCAGGCCCGGGTGCCCCCATTCGAGGTCGGCCATGAAGCGCGGCAGGATGCCGATGACTTCGCCGCCCCCGGACAACGCACCGTCGGCGACCGCGCCCATCGAGCCGGCCGAACCGCCGCCGTAGACGATGCTGTGGCCGGCGCTCGCCAACAATTCACCCAGATGGAACGCCGCCGCGCGAAAGCGCGCGTCGGCCTGATTGCTGGAAGCACAGTAAACGCAGATTCGCATCTGTTTCCCCTCGTCATGCTGCGCAAGCCTGCGCCGCGGGCGCGATCCGACTGCGTTGGCCGGACTGCCAGCGCGAACGCCTACGGATCAAGCCCGTGGCAGGCTCCGGCGAACCAATGGCGAGCGCCGAGGCAGGCGCGAGCAATCCCATTGTCGTTTGCGCAGCGCGCCAAATCAAAACCGATTCCGGGTTCCGTTCGCGGTGGAGCTGCGCACGGCCCCGGAATGACGACAGGGTATTTACGCTCTTCCGGGTTCCGGGTTCCGGGGCCGTCTTCCGGGTTCCAAATTCCAGTTCCGATTCCGGCCGTCAACGCTTCATCGCGTTGAAGAATTCCTCGTTGGTCTTGGTGTTCTTCATCTTGTCCAGCATGAATTCGATTGCGGCCAACTCGTCCATCGGGTGCAGGAGTTTGCGCAGGATCCAGATCTTCTGCAGCATGTCCGGCGGAATCAACAACTCCTCGCGGCGGGTGCCGGAACGGTTGATGTCGATGGCCGGGTACACGCGCTTTTCCGAGATGCGGCGGTTCAAGTGCACTTCCATGTTGCCGGTGCCCTTGAATTCCTCGTAGATCACCTCGTCCATCTTCGAGCCGGTGTCGATCAGCGCGGTGGCGAGGATGGTCAGCGAGCCGCCTTCCTCGACGTTGCGCGCGGCACCGAAAAAGCGTTTCGGACGCTGCAGCGCGTTGGCGTCCACGCCGCCCGTCAGCACCTTGCCGGATGACGGCACCACGGTGTTGTAGGCGCGCGCGAGGCGGGTGATGGAGTCCAGCAGGATCACCACGTCGCGCTTGTGTTCGACCAGGCGCTTGGCCCGCTCGATCACCATCTCGGCGACCTGCACGTGGCGCACCGCGGGCTCGTCGAAGGTGGACGACACCACCTCGGCCGGCACGCTGCGCTGCATCTCGGTGACTTCTTCCGGGCGCTCGTCGATCAGCAGGATGATCAGGTGCGCTTCGGGATGGTTGTGCACCAGCGCCTGCGCGACGTTCTGCAGCATCATGGTCTTGCCGGCCTTCGGCTGGCTGACGATCATGCCGCGCTGGCCGCGGCCGACCGGTGCGATCAGGTCCAGGATGCGGCCGGTGATGTCTTCGGTGGAACCGTTGCCGCGTTCCAAGTGGAACGCCTTGCGCGGGAACAGCGGGGTGAGGTTTTCGAACAACAGCTTGTTCTTGAACGCTTCCGGCGGATCGCCGTTGATGTCGTCGACCTTCAGCAGCGCGAAGTAGCGCTCGCCTTCCTTCGGATGGCGCACGCGCCCGGTGATGTAGTCGCCGGTGCGCAGGTTGAAGCGGCGGATCTGGCTGGGCGACACGTAGATGTCGTCGGGTCCGGCCAGGTAGGACTCGTCGTGCGAACGCAGGAAGCCGAAGCCGTCCTGCAGGAGTTCCAGCACGCCCTCGGCCCTGATGCTGCCGCCGGACTTGGCGTGCGCGCGCCGGATGTTGAAGATGACGTCCTGCTTGCGCGCGCGGGCGACGCCTTCCTGGATGCCGAGTTCCTCGGCGAGCTCCACCAACTTCCCCGAGTTTTTCTGTTTCAGCTCGTTAAGGTTGATCAGGCGAGCCGGATCGCCGGCATCGGCTTCGTCGCCGGTGACATCGGCGGGCAGGCCGTTGGCGCTGCCGCCATGTCCG
>JAICHS010000151.1 GCA_025924775.1 Rhodanobacteraceae bacterium | reverse complement strand
CGGACCCTTTTCCTTGGCCAACTCCAGCGCCACTTCCCAGCCGGCCAGCGCCATTTCGCGCGAGACGGTTTCGGTGAACTTCACCGCTTCTTCCGAACCATAGCGCAGCCTGAGCATCGCCAGCGTGGAACCCAGGCCCAGGAAGCCCATGCCGTGGCGGCGCTTGGACATGATCTCGTGGCGCTGTTGTTCCAGCGGCAGGCCGTTCACCTCGACCACGTTGTCGAGCATGCGGGTGAACACGCGCACCACTTCCTTGTATTCGTCTGTGTCGAAGTGCGCCTTGGGCCCGAACGGGTCGCGCACGAAGCGGGTGAGGTTGACCGAGCCCAGCAGGCAGGAACCGTAGGGTGGCAGTGGCTGCTCGCCACACGGGTTGGTTGCGCGGATGTGCTCGCACCACCAGTTGTTGTTCATCTCGTTGACGCGGTCGATCAGGATGAAGCCTGGTTCGGCGTAGTCGTACGTCGAGACCATGATCATGTCCCACAGGTGCCGCGCACGGATGTGGCCGTAGATCTTGCACGCAACCAGGCCGTCCTCGCGCACGATGTAGTTCTCGTGCACCGGCCACTCGCGCCAGACGACCTTGTCGGCATCCGCAAGGTCGATCTCGTCCTTTTCCTTGACGTGCACCGGAAACACCAGCGGCCAGTCGGCATCGGTCTCGACCGCCTGCATGAACCCGTCGGTGATCAGCAGGCTGAGGTTGAACTGGCGCAGGCGACCGTTTTCGCGCTTGGCCTTGATGAATTCCTTGACGTCGGGGTGGCTGACGTCGAACGTGCCCATCTGCGCGCCGCGGCGACCGCCCGCGCTGGACACCGTGAAGCACATCTTGTCGTAGATGTCCATGAACGACAGCGGGCCCGAGGTGTAGGCGCCGGCGCCCGAAACGTAGGCGTTGCGCGGCCGCAGGGTGCTGAACTCGTAACCGATGCCGCAGCCGGCCTTCAGGGTCAGGCCGGCCTGGTGCACCTTTTCCAGGATGTCGTCCATCGAATCCTGGATGGTGCCCGACACGGTGCAGTTGATGGTGGACGTGGCGGGCTTGTGCTCGCGCGCGCCCGCGTTGGAGGTGATGCGCCCGGCCGGAATCGCGCCGTGGCGCAGCGCCCACAGGAAGCGTTCGTGCCAGTGTTCGCGCAGTTCCGGCGTGACCTCGACGCCGGCCAGCGCGCGCGCGACGCGCGACCAGGTGTCGTCCACCGTCACATCCACCGGGTCGCCCTGCTTGGTCTTCAGGCGGTATTTCTTGTCCCAGATGTCCAGGGATGCCGGTTGCAGGGGGACTTCCGTCACCGCCCGCGCGATCTGCTGTACCCGCGCCGTGCCCATCTGCCACTTCCTCCGTGTCCGTTCCGGGTTCTTGTTGGAGGCCCGGATGCCGACGACTTCACCCCGTGCAGCGCGCCGAAGGCGCCCCGCGCAAGGTCCGATTCAAACGTTGGATCGCTGCGGCGCCGACCTGCGGCACCCGTCATGCGTCCTGTATGACTGCCAGATCACCATCTTTGCCCACCCCTGCTCGAAACTGCCGCCAAACCAAAGTATTGGGCCAATTTGCGGCCCAAGACACAAGATGTTGTGATCACGAGCAGAGCCCAACCCTACGCTGACCCGTCGGGGCTGTAAAGGGGGGGCACGCGCAAAAAAACGGAGGTCGCGCGGCTGTCCGCGCATCCGCGCGCCCGCGGGGTGACGCGGACGGGCTGCCTTGCGGATAATGACGGGGGTTTGCTCATCCGAAGGAGCCGTCATGTCGCTTGCCTCGCGCCGCCACCTTGCCACCCTGATTGTCGCCGCCACGCTGGCCACGGCGCTGCCGGCACTGGCCGGAACCCTGCCGGTTGCCGTGGACGGCCAGGCACTGCCGTCGCTGGCGCCGATGCTGGCCAAGGTTTCGCCCGCGGTGGTGAACATTTCTTCGACCAGCCACCGGCGGGTCGAGGTCAACCCGTTCTTCAACGATCCGTTCTACCGCCAGTTCTTCGGCCTGCCCGCGGTGCCGCCTTCGCGCGTCCAGACCGACGAATCGCTGGGTTCGGGCGTGATCGTGAACGCGCACGACGGCTACATCCTCACCAACAACCACGTGATCGCGGGCGCCGATGACATCAAGGTCACCCTTACCGACGGCAAGTCCTACACCGCCAAGGTGATCGGCGCCGACACCCAGACCGACCTCGCGGTCATCCAGATCAAGGCGCCCAACCTCACCGCGCTGCCGCTGGCCGATTCCGCGAAGCTGCGGGTGGGCGACTTCGTGGTCGCGGTGGGCGACCCGTTCGGTCTTGGCCAGTCCGCGACGTCGGGCATCGTCTCGGGCCTGCAGCGGCAGGACCTGCGCCGCAGCGGCGTGCAGAACTACATCCAGACCGATGCCTCGATCAATCCCGGCAACTCCGGCGGTGCGCTGGTGAATCTGGATGGCGAGCTGGTCGGCATCAACTCGATGATCTATTCGCCCTCGGGCGCCAGCGCCGGCCTGGGCTTTGCGATTCCGTCCGACCTTGCCGCCGAGGTGATGAAGCAGCTGATCGCGCACGGCAAGGTCGAGCGCGGCACGCTGGGCGTGGACGTGCAGAACCTCAACCCGCGCGTGGCCGCGGCGCTTGGCATCAAGGCCACCAGCGGCGCACTGGTCACCAACGTATTGCCCGATTCGCCGGCCGCCAAGGCGGGGTTGAAGCCCGGCGACCTGGTCACCCGCGTCAACGGCAAGACCGTCACCGACGCGCAGGACCTGCGCAACGCCCAGGGCTTGGCGACGCTGGGCAGCACCATGGTGTTGGGCGTTGACCGCGGCGGCCAGCAGCTGACGATCAACGCGAAGCTCACCGCCGTCAGCGACCAGGCCGAAGGCGCCGCGCTGGACGCGCGCCTGGCCGGTGCCACGTTCGACGACGTGCCGTCCTCCGGCAACGGCGTGGAAGGCGTCACGCTGTCCAAGGTGGTGCCGGGCAGCCGCGCGGCCCGCAACGGCCTTGCCAGCGGTGATGTGCTGGTGGGCGTCAACAACGTGGCGACGCCCGACCTTGCGCAGCTGCGCCGGGTGTTCGCGTTGCATCCGCGCGTGCTGCTGCTGTCGCTGGTGCGCGATGGGCAGTTGCTGCAGCTGCAGATTGGTGGATGAGTCCAGGCTTGCACGGGATGCCGGTGGCATCCCACGCGGGTTCGCTTGATCGGGACATGGGCTTGCCGCCGTGCGAACGGCAAGCCGCACCCGCAACACGTCATGCAGGAAACTGAACGGAGTTGCCGCAAGCGCGATCGGTTCCGCCATAATCGCGCCGACCCTTCCCCCACACCGTCCCACGGTAAACCGTTCATGTCAGCACGTTCGTTGAGTCTGCTTGCCGCCGCTTGCTCGCTGGTCTTCATCCTTGCCGCCAACGCGGCCCCCGCCAAACACACCACCCGGCACCACGCCGCCCGCCACGCCAAGACTTCCGGTCCCGCGCTGATCGTGCGTGGCGACCAGGTCAGCACCGAGGGCCTGGTCAATGCGGTCGCCGCCGCGTTCGCCGACACCGGCGACGGACACCTTGAAGTCACGCCGTTCAACACCGTGGACGGGATTGACCAGGCGTTGTCCGGCAGCGTGGACGTCGCCGCCAGTGCGCGCCCGGCGTACTTCAAGCGCCCGCAGGAATCCGGCCTGACGTTCGCGCCGGTGGCGTGGGATGCGCTGGTGCTGATCACCAACACCGCCAACCCGGTGAACAACCTGACGCTGCGGCAGGTGCACGACATCTACTACGGCAAGATCACCAACTGGTCGGAGGTGGGTGGTGTTGACCACAAGATCGACCTGGAAGGCGTGGCCTCGCCGCTGGATGGCGTGCAGTTCAGTTTCCGCCGCCTGATGTTCGGCAACGGCGACAACCCGGTCGCGGTGCCGCGCCTGTTCATCAACATCGACTCGCTGCAGTCGGACGTGGCGCTCGCTCCGCACGCGCTGGCGCTGTCGACGCTGGTGCATGCGCGCCACGAGAAGGGCATCAAGATCATCCCGATCGAAGGCGTGGTGCCCAGCCTCGCGACGCTGGAGAACGCGACCTATCCGCTGCCGTTGACGATCTATCTCGCCTACAAGGCCGACAGCCCCAAGCTCGCCACCATCCAGAAGCTGCTGACGTTCCTGGGTGGCGACCCGGCCGGCCAGATCCTGCGCAGCCACGACCTGCTGCCGTACGCGCAGGCGGTGGTGTTGAATGCCAAGAGCGAGAAGGACCGCATCAACCTGCTCGGCGCAAAGATGGTGGCCGAGGGGTTGCCGCCGGAATACGCGCCGGGTGCCGAGTTCGAGCGCCTGGCCAGCCAGTCGAGCGATTTCGCGCACGCGATACGTCTGCAGCAGGCGGCCGCCGACCAAGTGGCCAAGGCCAACCAGCAGCGCATTGCCCTGGCACAAGCGGCAGGCGTCGATCCTTCGCCGCAGGCGACCACAGCGTCGGCGCCCGCGCCGGTGGCCGACTACACCGTGGTCAGCGGCGACACGCTGTCGAAGATCGCCAAGGAAAATTCGGTCAGCGTCGCAGACCTGCGCAAATGGAACGGCCTGCACGGCGACATGCTGAAGGTGGGGCAGGTCCTGAAGCTGTCGTCGTCGAACGCCACCGCGGGCGGCGCCGCCTGCAAGGCGAGCGCGACGACGTGTTGATGCGTACCTGCGCGTGATGCGAATCCCCCGCCAAGGGAGGTTCGCTGCGTGGCGGGGCTGAGCGTCGATCGCCGCGGCCTGCACGCGCTGCCGCTGACCGCGGTGACGCGCGCGGACTGGCCGGTGCAGGCGCAGCAACTCGGCGCACGCCAGCAGCGTTGGGTCAAGGCCAGCGGGTTCGTGGGCCAGGCGGGCGCCTTCTGCCTGCTGCCGGATGCGCAAGGCGCCACCGCGCGCGTGGTGTGCGGCATCGATGCCTCGTCGCCGCCGTTCGCGCTGGGTGGTTTTCCCTACCGGCTGCCCGCCGGCGACTACCGACTGGAAGGCGACGGGCTCGCGGTGGAGGATGCCGCGCTCGGCTGGGCGCTGGGCAGCTACCGGTTTGCGCGCTATCGCACGACCTCCAGGCAGCCGGCTCGGTTGCTGGTGCCGCGCCAGGTTCTGGATGCCGTCGAGCCGACCATCGACGCGATCACGCGCGTGCGCGACCTCATCAACACGCCGGCGCAGGACCTCGGCCCCGCCGAAGTGTGCGCGGCGGTGCGCGAAGTCGCGGCCCGTTTCGGCGCGACGTGCCGCGAGTGGAGCGGCGACGGTTTGCTGCAGGCGGGCTTCCCGACCGTGCACGCGGTGGGACGCGGCAGCCCGCGCGCGCCGCGCGTCGTCGAGCTGCGCTGGGGCGACCCGACGCACCCGCTGCTGGCGCTGGTGGGCAAGGGCGTGTGCTTCGATTCCGGCGGGCTTGACCTCAAGACCCACGATGGCATGCGCTGGATGAAGAAGGACATGGGCGGCGCCGCGCATGCACTGGCGCTGGCGCAACGGGTGATGGCCTCCAACCTGCCGGTGCAATTGCTGCTGGTGATCCCGACCGTGGACAACGCGGTGGCGGGCGATGCGTTGCGCCCGGGCGACGTGATCCGCACCCGCGCCGGCATCACGGTGGAAGTGGACAACACCGACGCCGAGGGCCGCCTGATCCTGTGCGACGCGCTGACGCGGGCGGTGGAAAGCAAGCCCGACCTGCTGATCGACTTCGCCACGCTGACGGGCGCCGCGCGCGTCGCGCTGGGACCGGACCTGCCGGCGCTGTTCGCCAACCGCGACGACGTCGCCGACGCCGTGCTCGCGTCCGCGCGTGCCGTGCACGACCCGATGTGGCGCTTGCCGTTGTGGCAGCCGTACCGGGCGATGCTGGTGTCTTCGCTGGCCGATACCTGCAACACCGGCGTCTCGCGCCACGCGGGCGCGATCACCGCCGCGCTGTACCTGCAGG
>JAICHS010000150.1 GCA_025924775.1 Rhodanobacteraceae bacterium | reverse complement strand
GATGCTGTGCGGGCTGGCGTGGGGCCTGGTGAACTTCGGCTTCGTACTGTGGCTGCCGGCCAATCTCGCCCGGCTGGGGCTGGACACGCACGCGGCCAGCACGCTGATGGCGCAATCCGCGTTGCTGGCGGTGCCTGGCATCGCACTGGTGGTATGGCTGTACCAGCGCTGGAGCAGTTTCAAGTCGCTGGTGCTGTTCGTGGGCTTGACGGCGCTGGCCCTGTTCGTGTTCGCGACGATCGAAGTGGGTGGCGTGCGCGCGCAGGCGCTGACGGTGGGCGCGACCGTGTTGTTGCTGGTTGCCATCAGCGGCGTGATCGCGACGCTGATTCCGTACGCGGCGGAAATCTATCCGGTGTGGCTGCGCGGCACCGGCTCGGGCTTGATCGCCGCGGCATCCAAGACGGGTGGCATCCTGGGCGCGGTGCTGGGTGTCGTCGGCATCTTCGACAGCTTCGTGGTGTCGGCATGGGTGATCGCAGTGCCCATGGCCATCGCCGGTGCGATGCTGTGGCGCACCGGCGTCGAAACCAGCGGGCGCGAACTGGAAGCCATCCAGCGTGGCTTCGAAAGCCCGTGACCCCAGTCCGCGGTTGCCGCCGCGTCGTCGGCGTCAATGCGCCGATGAAGCCGCGGCGGCGGGTTGCGCGCCCGGCCGTGCCAGCGCCAGGCCTTCCAGCACGTGCAGTGCTTCGGACAAGGCGTAATCCTTGACCGCGAGGTTGCCGGCGTCAGCATCGTGGCTGGCGGTCTGGCTGCCCGCAAGATGGTTGGGCAGGTCGCTTTCGTGCTCGTCGTCGTCGAGTGACGGGCTGCGGTCGGCCGCGACGGTGATGTTGCCCAGCACGATGTCGGGCGTGATGCCCGCGGCCTGGATCGAGGTGCCATCGGGCGTGTAGTAGCGCGCGGTGGTCAGCTTCACTGCATCGCCGTTGCCCAGCGGCAGGATCGTCTGCACCGAGCCCTTGCCGAAGGTGCGCCGGCCCATCACCAGCGCACGGCGGTTGTCCTTGAGCGCGCCGGTGACGATTTCCGCGGCCGAGGCCGTGCCGTTGTCCACCAGCACCACCATCGGCGCGCCGTTCAACAGGTCGCCCGGCGTCGCGCTGAACCGCATGTCGGACTGCGGCAGGCGGCCGCGCGTGCTGACGATCAGGCCGGAGCCGAGGAAGTCGTCGGCCACGCCAACGGCGCTGGTCAGCAAACCGCCCGGGTTGGAACGCAGGTCGAGCACCATGCCGTGCAACGGGCCGTGGTCCTTTTGCAGTTTCGCCAGCGCGCGCGTCAGCTCGCCGGCGGTGTCCTGCTGGAACTCGCTGATGCGCACGTAGGCAAAACCGGGCTCCAGCATTTGCGTGGTGGCACTGGTGACGCGGATGCGCTGGCGCACCAGCGGAATCGTGACGGGCTTGTCGCCATTCGGGTGCAGGACGCTCAGGGTGATCTTCGAGCCGATCGGGCCGCGCAATTTCTTGATCGCATCGTCGATGGCGTCGGGTTGCACCACCACGCCGTCGATCGCGACGATCACGTCGCCGGGCAGCACGCCAGCGCGCTTGGCCGGCCCGCCATCGATCGGCGTCACGATCACCAGCTGGTGGTTGGCCTGCGCCACCTCGATGCCGAGCCCGGAATACGTGCCCGAAGTGTCCTCGCTCAGGTCCTTCAGCTCGCTGCGGTCGAGAAATTCGCTGTGCGGATCCAGGCCCGCCAGCATGCCGCGAATCGCCGAGTGCATCAGCTGCTTGTTGGCGACGGGTTCCACGTAGGCCTGCTTGATCATCTCGAACGCGCGCGTGAAGGCCTGGATCTCCTGGAACGTCGGCACCTCGTCGGTGGCTGCTGGCTTCGCCGCGGTGGTCGCCGGCGCCGGCGTCGCCGCAGGTTGTGGAGGTGGCGGCGCGGCCATGGCGGCCGCGCTGCAGGCCAGCAGCACGCACGCGAGGAGACGGTACGGATTTTGGGGCATGGGCGGAACCGGACGGGCGACAGGAGTCAAGACCGCGCTGGTGCGCGGTGGTTCATTGTAGGCGCACCGGATGGCCTCATCGCTTGCCTGCGAGCCACCCGCGCGGATCGACCGACTGGCCGTCGCGGCGCAGGCCAAACCACGCGCCGCCCTGTTCGGAGTTACGGGCGACGGTGGCGATGACCTGGCCGGGTCTCACCCACTCGCCCGCGGCGACCGCAACGGATTCGTTGCCACCGTACAGGCTGAGCCAGCCGCCGCCGTGGTCGACGATCACCAGCAGCCCGTAGCCACGCATGAAGTCGGCCCAGGCCACGCGTCCGTAGGCCACCGCGTGGACCGCGGCACCGGGCGCGGCCGCAATCACGATGCCCTGGTCGGGCACGCCGGCACCGCTACGCGGCTTGCCCGCGACCGGCCACGGCAGTTTGCCGCGCAGTTGCGCGAACGGGATGTTTTTGCCCAGCTGCGCGGGAATGTCCGAGAACACGTTTTGCAGTTGTTTCAGCAGTCGGTCGAGCGCGGCGGCGTCGCGTTGCAAGGCGGCCAGCTTGTCCTTCTGCTGCGCAAGTTGGGCGTTGGCCGCGGCCAGCAGCTTCTGCTGTGCGTCGCGCGCCTGTTCCAGTTCGGCCGCCTGTGCGGCGCGCTGGTCGCGTTGTTGCCTCAGCGCCGCGGTTTCCGTCTCGATGGAAGCCTTCAGGGCATCCAGTTGCGCCACTTCGGTCAGCAGTGTGCGGATGTGGGCGATGCGGTCGTGCTGGAAATAGCGCGAATACGCCAGCGCGCGATCCAGTCGCGCGATGTCGTCCTCGCCCAGCAGCATGGCAAGGTCCGAGCCGCGATTGATGGTGTAGGCCGCGCGCAACAGATCCGCCAGCGCCGCGCGTTGGCCGGACAGGCGTGTCTCCAGTTGCGTGCGTTGCTGTTCCAGGTCGGACAGCGAGGCGGTCTTGGCGGCGATCGCCTGGTCGGTCGCGTTGACGGCGTTCGCCGCCTGGTTGAGCTGCGTGGCCTGCGCGGCGAGTTTGGCGTTCAAGCTGTCGCGCTTGGCGGCGGTCGCGTGCTGGGCCTCGGCGATCTGCGTGATCTGAGCGCGCACGCCGGCGAGTTTGGCCTTGGCGGCTGCTTCGCGCGCGGACGTGCTCGAGGCCGAGGCGGGGGCGGGCGGGGCCGCGTGGGCGTCAAAGCCGCATACCAGCGCCAGCGGCAGCGCAACCTGCAGACAACGTCGGGCGAGTGGATGCGTATGCGGCATCGGCGCATTATCGCCGCGAATGCTCGCGGTCCGCGCAAGCTGCGCTAGGCTTGTGGCGATGTGCGTGATCGCGTTCGCCTGGAAGGTCCATCCCCGTTGGCGGTTGCTGCTGATCGGCAACCGCGACGAGGCGCATGCGCGGCCGTCGGCGCCGTTGCGGCGCTGGCCGGAGGATGCGGCGTTGCTGGCGGGGCGCGACCTTGAAGCGGGCGGCACCTGGATGGGCGTGCACGCAGTCGGGCGCGCCTGCGTCGTCACCAACGTGCGCGACCCGCATGCCGCGCAGGATCGCACATCGCGCGGCTGGCTGGTCACCGACTATCTGCGTGGCGCCGACGGCGCAGCGCAACACGCCGCGGCGCTGGGCCGGAATGCCGCGCGCTATCGCCCGTTCAACCTGCTGCTGTTCGATGCCACGGCCGCGCACTTTGTTTCCAACGACCCCGACGTGCGCGCGCGCAACATCGACGCGGGCGTGCACGGGTTGTCGAACGGCGACCTGGACGCACCGTGGCCGAAGGTGCAGCGCGTCACCGCCGCGCTGCGCGCTTGGCTGGCCGCGGACGTGGATGGTTTCGAGCCGCTGTTCCACGCATTTGCCGACACATCCGCCGCGCAGGATGACGTGCTGCCCGACACCGGCGTTGGCCTCGAGCTGGAGCGCCAGTTGTCGCCGGTGTTCGTGTGCGGCGAACGCTATGGAACGCGCGCGACCACGCTGATCGCGCTGGATCACGTGGGCGGCGGGCTGATCGAAGAGCGCCGCTTCGGGCCGAACGGCGTGCCACTGGGGCAAACGGCGCTGCGGTTTTGAGCCCTTTGCCGCCCCCGCAGCGGCCTGCACCGCGGTGCTCGCGGACAGCGCCGGCTGCAAGTCAGTGCGCGGACGAAGCCGACGGCGCGGGTTCCACCGCGTTCGCGTGGCGGAATGCGGGGGCCTTGCCCAGCAGCAACGCGCGGATGCTGCGCAGTTTCGCCTTCAGCACGCGTTCGTTGTCGGGCCCCATCCGGATCAGCAACTTCTGCCCCACCGACAGTGATTCCCAGGTCGGGTCGGCGAACGTGTAGTGGCCGTCGGCGGTGGCGACGAGCGCCACCGGCGGGTGCGCGTTGGGTGCGGTCAGCAGGTTGTCGATCGCGGCCATCAGGCGGTCGTTGAAATAACCCTGCGGATAGCCGAGCTCGCGATAGGCCTGCTGGAACAGTGGGTACCAGTGCACGTACCACGTCACCAGTGTGCGCGAATCCACCGCCTCGACGATCTGCATGTACGGCGCGTAACGCGCGAAGTTGTCGGCGGACAACACCGGCTGCCCGGTGGAGTGGTCGGGCGTGAAGACGCCCTTGGGCGTGCGCACCGGCAGGATGCTGGCACCGATGGTGTGGCGCGGCAGCGCATCCACCGTGGCCACGATGTGCGGGATCAGGCCGCGTGCCAGCAGCAGCGCGGCCAGCCCGTCCGCGCCGGGCAATTCCGACAGGGCCGACGCGGCTGCCTGGTCACTGGCGTCCAGTAGCGGCAACGGCGCGGTGGTTGCGGACGCCGGTTGCGTCTGGGCTTCCTCGATGGGGTGTTCGATCGGCAATGGCGCGGTGCTGGCCTTGGCCGGGCCGGAAGGCGCCGGGCCGCTGCGCGAAAAGTCCACGCCGGGCATGCGCGTGAAGTACCACCACGCGGCCACCGCGACGATCACGATCACTATGATCGCGCCGAAAATCTTGCCTCGTGCCGAATTGCGTCGTACCACAACACCCCCCCAAAGCCGGAAACCTGAACCTGTTGGACGCGTGCGCGCGCCAATGGTTCCATCAAATGAACGGATGCCTGCCGATCAGCGGGCCGTGCAACAGGAACACGAAGATCGCCCACGCCACCACGCCCACCACCACCGCCACGGCGTCAAATGCCAGCGTGCCGCGCGGATACACGGTGTTCGCCGCGCGATCGCGCCGCCGCGACACCGCGAAGTCGGCCACGGCCCAGACCAGGAACGCCCCGAACAGCACCACGTCGTGCAGGTAACCCATGGCCAGCAAATGTCCGAGCGCCCACAGCTTCACGCCCGCCAGCATCGGATGCCCGAGTTTTTGCTTGAAGTGATTGTGCGGCACGTAGGCCGCGGACACCAGCACGAACGCCACCAGCGTGAACAGTGCATTCAAGTGCCGCAGCCACACAGGCGGTGTGTACAGCAACTGCGGCTGCGCGCGGGCCATGCCAAAGCCGACGATGATCAGTACGAAACCGATGATCGAGACCGCCGAGTACACGCCTTTCCACGGCAGCAGCCCGATCCGCGCCACCATGCGGCCGCGGAAACGCGGCGCCAGCATGTGCACCGAGTGCGCGCCAAGGAACAACACGAGGCCGAGGATCAGGATGGGCATGGGTTGGTCCTGCGTGCGGGTTGTCCGGGATTGTAAAGTTATTCCGGTCGATTGTAAGAATTGACTTGCCGCCGACGGAACCGGCAAGCGTGTCCGCGCCGCGGCGGATGCAACGCGCAGCCTGCAGGGCGGATAGAGCGCAGCGCATCCCGCCGATCGGAGCCGCGGCAAGGCGGGCTGCGCCGCGGCGCGGCTTCCCTCATCTACGGGGTACGCGGGGCGGCGCGCATGGCCGCGACGATGGCTTGCGTCTCGACGCTGACGCGAGTGACGCGCGTGATCAGGTCGATGACTTTGTCCTTGTAATCCGCGAAGCGGTAGGTGTTGAATTTCTTGAAGGCTTC
>JAICHS010000149.1 GCA_025924775.1 Rhodanobacteraceae bacterium | reverse complement strand
TTCCGCACAGCCCGCAAGTTTAGCGGAACGCCCCGACCGCGCCGCGCCTCAGGGGCCGGATGTCGAAGCCGCGCTGGCCGGCGGCACCGCGGCGGTCGCCGCGGGCGCGGCCGTCGCGGCAGGTGGCAGCGCGCTGGACGCGCCCACCGGCGTGTTGACCACCTGGTAGAACACCTCGCCGGGCTTGATCAAGCCGAGCTGTGAGCGCGCGCGCGACTCCACTGCATCCTGCCCGTGCTTCAAGTCTTCCACGTCGGCATGCAACGCATCGTTGCGCTGTTTCAACTTGGCGTTTTCAGCCTGCTGCCCGGACACGCGCGCGCGGATCGCGCGCAGGTCGCGCATGCCGCCGTCACCGACCCACAGCTTGATCTGCAGACCGATCAACAGGGCGATCAGGATCAAAGCTATCCAACGAAGCAAGGGACGACGACCTCAGCCGGGAAGCGCCTTGAGATTGGGGAATGCATCGCGGCCAGCATACTTGGCCGCCGGCCCGAGTTGTTCCTCGATCCGCAGCAACTGGTTGTACTTGGCGATACGGTCGGAGCGACACAGTGAACCGGTCTTGATCTGGGTGGTCGTGGTGGCCACGGCAAGGTCGGCGATGGTGGTGTCTTCGGTTTCACCCGAGCGGTGCGACATCACGGCCGCGTACTTCGCCGCATCCGCCAGCGCGACGGCTTCCAGGGTTTCGCTGAGCGTGCCGATCTGGTTCACCTTGATCAGGATCGCATTGGCGATGTGGTCCGCGATGCCCTCGCGGAAGATCGCGGGATTGGTGACGAACAGGTCATCGCCCACCAGCTGGATCTGCTTGCCCAGTTTTTCCGTGATCAGTTTCCAGCCTTCCCGGTCGCCCTCGGCCAGGCCGTCCTCGATGCTGATGATCGGATACTTGCGGCACCAATCGGTGTACAACTCCACCATGCCGGCGGCGTCGAGCTTGCGGTTTTCGCCCTTGAGGTCATACACGCCGTGGTCGAAAAATTCCGACGACGCGGGATCCAGCGCGATCCAGACCTGCTTGCCGGGCCGGTAACCCGCCGCGCCGACGGCTTCCAGGATGACTTCGATCGCTTCCTCGTGCGAGCGCAGCGCGGGCGCGAAACCGCCTTCATCGCCAACCGCCGTGTTCATGCCACGCTTCTTGAGCTGCGTTTTCAACGCGTGGAATATTTCGACGCCCGCGCGCAGCGCATCCGAGAACTTCTCGAAACCCGCGGGCATCACCATGAATTCCTGCATGTCCAGCGGATTGTCGGCATGCACGCCGCCGTTGATGACATTCATCATCGGCACGGGCAACACCGGCGCACGCCCGCCCGCGATGTATTTCCACAGCGGCTGTTTGCGCGAGGCCGCGACCGCGTGCGCGGCCGCCAATGACGCGCCCAGCGTGGCGTTGGCGCCCAGGCGCGACTTGTTGGGCGTGCCATCCAGCGCGATCAATTTTGCGTCGAGGCCTTTCTGGTCGGCGGCGTCGAATCCCGCCAGTGCCTTGGCGATTTCGCCATTGACGTGGGCGACCGCCAGCAAGACGCCCTTGCCGAGGTAACGCGACTGGTCGCCATCGCGCAGCTCGACGGCTTCGCGGGTACCGGTGGACGCGCCGCTCGGGACGATCGCGCGACCGAACGCGCCGTCGGCCAGCGTGACTTCGGCTTCCAGGGTGGGGTTGCCGCGGCTGTCGAGGACTTCGCGGGCGTGGAGGGTTTTGATGGTTGTTGTCACGTTTTCGGCTCCATGTTGTTGTAGGAGCCGGCCACGCCGGCGACCCACGGCAATTGGTTGCGCGCAGGTGCGCGCCTACAAAAGTGAGGACTGCTTGGCCACCGCATCCAGCTTCATCAAATCTTCGAGCAATGCTTCCATCTTGTCGAGCGGCCACGCGTTCGGGCCATCGGACAGCGCCTTGTCGGGATCGGGGTGCGTTTCCATGAATACGCCGGCAACGCCAACCGCCACCGCGGCGCGCGCCAGCACCGGCACGAACTCGCGCTGGCCGCCGGACTTGGTGCCCTGTCCGCCCGGCAACTGCACCGAGTGCGTGGCGTCGAACACCACCGGGCAATTCGTCTCCCGCATCACCGCCAGGCTGCGCATGTCGGAAACGAGATTGTTGTAGCCAAAACTTGCCCCGCGCTCGCACACCATGAGCTGGTCGTTGCCGACCGCGCGCGCCTTCGCCACGACATTTTTCATGTCCCACGGCGACAGGAACTGGCCCTTCTTGATGTTGACCGGCTTGCCCGCCCGCGCGACCTTCTGGATGAAATCGGTCTGCCGGCACAGGAACGCCGGCGTCTGCAGCACGTCCACCACTTCCGCGACTTCGTCGAACGGCGTGTATTCGTGCACGTCGGTCAGCACCGGCACGCCGATCTGCCGCTTGACTTCACCCAGGATCCGCAGGCCCTCTTCCATCCCGAGGCCGCGGAAACTGTTCACCGAGGTGCGGTTGGCCTTGTCGAAGCTGGACTTGAAGATGAAGTTGATGCCGAGCCGGCCGGTGATCTCTTTCAACGTGCCCGCCGCGTCGAGCTGCAACTGCTCGGACTCGACGACGCAGGGGCCGGCGATCAGGAACAAGGGCCGGTCGAGGCCGACTTCGAAGCCGCAAAGGTTCATCGATCCAATTCCATCATGGCGTCAATCCCGCACGCGCCGCTCTTGCAGCAGCCGGCCGGCGCGCAGCGCCTGCTTCTTCGTTTCCGGCGAGGGCCATTCCACCGCATATCCGTCGCGTGCAGGCACACCCCTACGACAGCCGAGCGCGTCGAAGCGGCATCTCGCCTCATCCCATCGCTTCCTTTGCCAGCAGCGGCGAATCCCGCACGACCTTGTACTCGCGCGCCGCGCGCACGAAGCCGTTGAACAGCGGATGGCCGTCGCGCGGGGTCGAGGTGAACTCGGGGTGGAACTGGCAGGCCAGGAACCACGGGTGCGTCTGGCGCGGCAACTCCACGATCTCGACCAGGTCGTCGACCGACACGCCCGCGACCACCAGGCCCAGCTTCTCGAACCGTTCGCGGTAGCGGTTGTTGAACTCGTAGCGATGGCGATGGCGTTCACGGATGGTGTCGGCACCGTACAGCTCGCGCGCGATCGTGCCCGCACGCAGGTGGCATTCCTGCGCCCCCAGGCGCATGGTGCCGCCGAGGTCGGAGGCCTCGTCGCGCCGCTGCACGTTGCCCTTGCCTTCGGTCCATTCGGTGATCAGCGCGATCACCGGGTCGGCGCAGTCGCGGTCGTTCTCGGTGGACGCGGCGCCCGGCAGGCCCGCGATGTCACGCGCGAATTCGATGACCGCCGCATGCATGCCGTAGCAGATGCCGAAATACGGAATGCCACGTTCGCGCGCGTATTTGACGGTCCGGATCTTGCCTTCGAACCCGCGCTTGCCAAACCCGCCCGGCACCAGGATCGCGTCGGCATCGCGCAATACCGCGTCGGCACCGCGCGTCTCGATGGACTCGGAATCGATCCACTCCAGGTTCACCCGCGTCGAATTGTGGATGCCGCCGTGGCGCAGCGCCTCGCCCAGCGACTTGTAGGCGTCCTTGTGCTCGACGTACTTGCCGACGATGCACACACGCACTTCGTCGCGGGGGTTTTCCACCGCGTCCACCGTGCGTTGCCACTGCGACAGGTCGGCCGGCTTGGCGTCCAGGCGCAGGCGCTCGACCACGATGTCGTCCAAGCCTTCCTTGTGCAGCCACAACGGCAGCTTGTAGATGGTGTTGGCATCGGCGGCGCTGATCACCGCGGTTTCGGGCACGTTGGTGAACAGCGCGATCTTGCGGCGCTCAGCCTCGGGCAGCGGCTCCTCGCAGCGGCACACCAGGATGTCGGGCTGGATGCCGAGCGCGCGCAGTTCCTTCACCGAATGCTGGGTGGGCTTGGTCTTGATCTCGCCGGCGGCCTTGATGTAGGGCACCAGCGTCAGGTGCATGAACAGCACCTTGTCGGCGCCACGCTCGATGCGCAGCTGGCGCGCGGCCTCGAGGAAGGGCTGCGATTCGATGTCGCCCACGGTGCCGCCGATTTCGACCAGCGCCACGTCGAAGCCGCGTGTGGCCTCGTCGATGGCATGCTTGATCTGGTTGGTGATGTGCGGGATCACCTGCACCGTCGCGCCGAGATAATCCCCGCGGCGCTCCTTGCGGATCACCGCCTCGTAGATCTTGCCGGTGGTGACGGAGTTCTTGCCCGACAGGCGCGTGCGCACGAAGCGCTCGTAGTGACCGAGGTCCAGATCGGTTTCGGCGCCGTCGTCGGTGACGTACACCTCACCGTGCTGGAACGGGCTCATGGTGCCGGGATCGACGTTGATGTAAGGGTCCAGCTTCATCAACGTCACGTTGAGGCCACGGGCCTCAAGGATGGACGCCAGCGACGCCGACGCGATGCCCTTGCCAAGTGAGGACACCACGCCGCCGGTGACGAAAATCAGGGAGGTCATGGTCAAGCCATTCGTGGAAAGCGTCATTCTAGCGGCACGCCCTGCACTCCGCGAGTGCGCGCCCCCTGCACACGGGTCAGAACCCTCACCGCGGGGATGGCGCCGTCGTGCCTGCACCCCGCATCACAATTGCGTACATTCGCGGACGGAGGCCGGGCCGTCCCCGGCGCGGAACCCACGCGCGCTGGCGGATGCACCATCGTTGCTTGCGGAGCTCAAGCGCCGCAACGTGTTCCGCGCGGCCGCGATCTACGCAGCCGCCGTCTGGGCGCTGGCACCAGGCATCGCGCAGCTCGGCCCAGCGTGGGCCTTCCCGATTGGATCACACGCTGGTTTCTCGTCGCGGCGATCACCGGCTTTCCGTTCTGGGTCGCGCTGGTGTGGTTCTACGAGTTCACGCCGCACGGGCTGAAACGCGAAAGCGAAATCAGCGAGCGCGACCCTTCCGCGCGTCGTGCCACCGGCCGCAAGCTGGATTTCACGATCATCGGCATCATGGCCGTGGCCATCGTGCCGCTGGCCACCAACCAAGTGTGACGCCGGCATGGAGACAGGCCCCGCGTCGAAGGCGCTTGCGGCGGCATTGGCCAGACAGGTAGGTGGCAATGCCACGGAAGCCGACGCAACCCAGCACGACTATGTCGCCCAATATGGCAAGACCCAGCCCCATTACACCGCCGAGCGGTACGCGCTGCGCAAGCAACCCGACGCCATGTCCGCCTGGCTGGAACGCGCACGCCAAGCGGCTGCAGCCGATGTCGCCGCCCTCCTGCCCAGCGACCCGCTGCTGCGTTACAAGGACGCCCCGCGTTTCGCCGCACTGTGCAAGCAGATGGGCCTGACGGTGCCCACCGATGCGGTGGCGACGCCGTAGCAGTCGCGCCACAATGGCGGCTTGCATTACCGCCGGAATCCGCCATGACCCTCGCCAGCATCCCCCAACGCATCGCCGCCCTGCGCGCCACGATGCGCGAGCGCGGCATCGCCGCGTGCCTCGTGCCGACCGCCGACCCGCATCTTTCGGAATACCTGCCCGCGCACTGGACCGCACGCAAGTGGCTGTCGGGTTTCACGGGCTCGGCGGGCACCTTGATCGTCACCGCCGACTTCGCAGGCGTGTGGACCGACTCGCGGTACTTTTCGCAGGCCGAACGCCAGCTTGCGGGCAGCGGCATTGAACTGGTGAAACTGGTGGTACCGCACACCGCCGAGCACGTGGAATGGCTGTGCGCACGCGTCAAAGCGGGCGACCGGGTGGCCTGCGCCGCCGACATGCTGTCGTTGGCGGCGGAGCGCGCGCTGCGCAAGGCGCTGGCGCAACCCGGCGCGATCCTGGTCGAGGACGACCTGCCCGCCACAATCTGGAATGATCGCCCGCCGCTGCCACACGCGCAGGTTTACCAGCATCCGCTGGACTACGCGATCCATACCCGTGCCCAAAAGCTCGCGGACGTGCGGGCCGCGATGCGCAAGGCCGGCGCCAGCCACCATGTGGTATCGGCGTTGGATGAAATCGCGTGGGTGCTGAACCTGCG
>JAICHS010000148.1 GCA_025924775.1 Rhodanobacteraceae bacterium | reverse complement strand
TGTCGTACGCATCGGTGATGCCGAGCTTGGGGAACACGTGCTGCTGGAGGAACTCGAACGGAATCTGGCCGGTCAGCTTCTGCACGATCGCGCCGGCGATGGTGTAGCCGGTGTTGCTGTACTGCCACTGCGCACCCGGCGTAAAATCCAGTGGCTTTTTCGCCCAGGCGTCCATGATGTGCGCCGCCATGGTTGGTTGCCGCATCATCGGCATCAGGTAATCCTGCGGCCAGAAATCCTGGTAACCGGACGTGTGCGACAGGATCTGCCGGAGCGTGATGTGGTCGGCGTCGGTGAGATCGGGAAAGAATTTCGCGACCGGATCGTCGAGGCTCAGCTTGCCCTGCTGCTGCAGCAGCAAAATCGCGGCGGCGGTGAACTCCTTGCTGATCGAGCCGATGCTGTAGCGCATCGCCGGCGTCGCCGGCGTCTTCGGGTCGAGCCGCGCGTTGCCGTAGGCTTTCGCGTAGGCAAGCTTGCCATCGCGCACCACCGCCACAGAAGCGCTGGGTACGCCGGATTTTGCCAACGCGTCATTCGCGATCTTGTCGATCTTCGCGGTGAGGTCGGGCGGCAGCGTGTCCTGCGCGAAAGCAGGCAGGCTGGCCAGCGCCAGCAACGCGACCAGGCACAGGCGGCGGAACGGATTCGACCTCAAACGCATGTGATGAACCCATTGGCAAGTGAGCGGCAAACGATAACACCGTCCGCAACACGCCAGCGGTTCCGGTACCCCGCAAAAAGAACGGGGCAGCTTACGCTGCCCCGTCGACCGGTCCGCTGCATCGTCAGCGCGGCTGTGGTTCGGGCGGCGGCAGCACTTCGATGCCGCCTTCGTCCTCGCTGCGCTCGGTGTGATGGTCCTGGCCCAACAGCAGGTACATTGCCGGCACCACGAACAACGTGAACAGCGTGCCGATCGAGATGCCGGTGAAAATCACCAGGCCGATGCTGTGGCGGCCGGCCGCGCCCGCGCCCGCGGCGATCACCAGCGGAATCACACCCAGCACCATCGCAAAGGTGGTCATCAGGATCGGGCGCAATCGCACCGCGGCGGCTTCCTCGATCGCGTCGCGCTTGCTGAAACCGTGCAGCCGTTGTGCGTCATTGGCGAACTGCACCATCAGGATGCCGTGCTTGCTGATCAGGCCAATCAGGGTTACCAGGCCCACCTCGGTGTAGATATTGAGCGTGGACAACCCAAGGTTGATGAAGAGCAATGCGCCGAAGATCGCCATCGGCACCGACACCAGGATCACGATCGGGTCGCGGAAGCTCTCGAACTGCGCCGACAACGCCAGGAACACGATGATGATCGAGAACATCAGCGTGAACAGGAAGCCACCGGATTCCTGCATGAACTGGCGCGACTGGCCCGCGTAGTCGGTGGAGTAGCCGGAGGGCGCCACCTCCTTCAGCGTGTCCTGCATGAACGTGAGGGCCTGCCCCAGCGACACGCTGGGCCCGATCACGCCGCCGATCGTCGCCGAGTTCAATTGCTGGAAGTGGTTGATCGACTCCGGCACGGTCTGGTAGGTCAGGTGCGCCACGGTCGAGGCGGGAATCATCCCGCCCGAAGGCGTCTTGATGTAATAGTTGTCCAGCTGTGTGGGGTTCAGGCGATCGACCTGCGCGACCTGCGAGATCACGCGGTACGCACGCCCCGAGATCGAGAAGTAGTTGACGTAGTTGCCGCCCAGCGCCGCCGACAACGCGGCACCGACGCTCTGCTGGGTCATCCCAAGCGCCGCCACCTTGCTGCGATCAAGCGTCAGCGTCGCCTGCGGTTGGTCGATCTTCAGGTCGGAATCGACGTAGAAGAACATGCCCGAGGCCTTGGCCTTCGCCAGTACCTGCTGCGCGACGTCATCCAGGTTCTGCAGCGGTTCGGTGGTTTTGATCACGAATTGCACCGGAAAACCGAATGCACCCGGCAGCGACGGGAACTGGAACACCGCGATGTTGGCACCGGCGACCTGGCTGGCCTTCTGTTGCACTTCCTGCTGGATCTGGTTGGCGCCGCGGCTGCGCTCGCCCCACGGCTTCAACATGATGCCGGCGAACCCACTGTTGACACCCTGGCTGCCATCGACCTGGAAGATGTGGGTGTATTCGGGCAGCGCCTTGGCGATATCGAACACCTGCTTCGAGTACAACCCCATCTGGGTGATCGTGGCATTCGGGGGACCCTGGGTGTTGGTCAGCACAACGCCCTGGTCTTCCTGCGGCGCCAGTTCCGACTTGGCGGTCTTGAACAGGTACACGTTGCCCAGCAGGATCAGCGCACCGAACACGACCGCCACGATCCACGTGTCCAGCGAGGAATGCAGGATCCGGCGGTAACGATCGCGTATCGCATCGGCCACCTTGTCGATGCGCTTGACGAACGGTTTTTCATGGTCGGCTTCGCGCAGGAAACGCGAGCACATCATCGGTGACAGCGTCAGCGCGACGATCGCCGAGATTGCCACCGCACCGGCCAGCGTGAACGCGAATTCGGTGAACAGGGCGCCGGTCAGGCCGCCCTGGAAGCCGACCGGCACGTACACCGCGACCAGCACGATCGCCATCGCCACGATCGGGCCGGCCAGCTCACGTGCTGCCAGCAGCGCGGCTTGCAGCGGTGCCTGGTGTTCCTTCATGTGGCGATCGACGTTTTCCACCACGATGATCGCGTCGTCCACCACCAGGCCGATCGCCAGCACCAGCGCCAGCAGCGTGAGCAGGTTGATCGAATAGCCCAGCAGCAGCATCACCAGGAACGCGCCGATCAGCGACAGCGGCATCGCGATGACCGGGATCAGCACCGAGCGCAGGGTGCCGAGGAACAGGAAGATTACGATCGTGACGATGATCAGTGTTTCGGCCAGCGTCTTTACCACCTCGTCGATCGAGGCTCGGATGAAGTCGGTGCCGTCGAACACGATGCGCGCGGAGATCCCGGTCGGCATCTGCGCCTGGATCGACGGGAACACTTGGTGCACGCGATCGATCACGTCCAGCACGTTGGCGTCCGGCGCCGCGTTGATGCCCATGAATACGGAGCGGTTGCCGTCGAAGGCGACGTTGAAGTCGTAGTTCTCCGCGCCGAGGGTGACGTCGGCGACGTTCTTCAGGCGCACGAGGTCGTTGCCGTTGGCCTTCACCACCAGGTTCTTGAACTCGTCCACCGTGTGCAGGTCGGTGGCCGCGGTCAGGTTGACGCTGACCATCTGGCCCTTGGTGGTGCCGATCGCGGACAAGTAGTTGTTGGCGGCCAGGGCCTGGTTGACGTCGCTGGCGGTGACGCCGTGCGCAGCCATCTTCACCGGATCCAGCCACGCGCGCAGGGCAAAGGTACGGCCGCCCAGGATCTGGGCGTTCTGCACGCCATCCACCGCGTTCAACTGCGGTTGCACCACGCGCGTCAGGTAGTCGGTGATCTTGTTGGTCGGCAGCTTGTCGGAATAGAAACCGAGGTACATCGATGCAACCTGCTGCCCGGTCTGCAGCGTGATCACCGGCTGCTGCGCCTGCTGCGGCAACTGGTTCTTCACCGAATTGACCAGCGCGGAGATCTCGGTAAGCGCCTTGTTGCCGTCGTAGTTCAGGCGCAGGGTCGCGGTGATCAGCGACACGCCGGGCGTGCTGGACGAGGACATGTAGTCGATGCCCTGCGCCTGCGCGATCGCCTGCTCCAGCGGCTGGGTGATGAAACCCGCCATGGTCTGGGCGTCGGCGCCGTAATACACGGTCTGCACCGTGATCGTCGCGTTCTCCGTCTTGGGGTACTGGCGGACCGGCAGCGAGGTCACGGCACGCAGGCCCAGCACCAGGATCAGCAGGCTGATCGTTGCGGCGAGGACCGGGCGCTTGATGAAAAGGTCGGTGAATTTCATGGGGATGCCGGTCGGTGAGGGGCCATGGAAACGTCCGCGAGGCGCGTGCGCCTATTCCTCCACCGGATGCGGATTCGGTGCGAATGCCGGCTGCACGCTGTTGTTGATGTTGACCGGCGTGCCGCCCTTCAGCTTCAACTGGCCGCTGGTGACGATGACGTCGCCCGGCTTGATGCCCGACAGCACCGCGACCTGGTCGCCGCGCGTGGGGCCGATCGTGACCACCACCTGCTGTACGTAATGCTTGTCGGCCGGCTTGCCGTTGGCCGCGTCGGCCGAAGCCTTGGCGGGCGCGGCATCACCGCTGGCCGCCGGTGGCTCGCCCGCGTGCACCACGAACACGGTGTCGCCGTAGGGCGCGTAGGAAATCGAGGTCTGCGGGAGGGTCAGGTAGCGCTGCGGGCGGCCCGAATCCACCGCGACCTTGGCAAACATGCCAGGCATCAGTTGCTTGTCCGGGTTGGCCACGATTGCCTCCACGCTGACGTTGCGCGTGGACAGGTCGATCTTGGGGTCGGTCGCACTGAGCTTGCCGTCAAAGGCCTTGCCCTTGAAGGCGTCGGAGGTCACCTCGACCTTGCCGCCAAGCTGCAATGCGGTCAGCGAAGACTGCGGCACCGTGAAGTCGACATACACGGGATCGAGCTGCTGCAGCGTGGCCACCGCGGTGCCGGCGTTGAGGTACTGGCCGGGGTTGGCGGTGATGATGCCCACGCGGCCCGCGAACGGTGCGCGCAAGGTCTTTTTCGCAACCAGCGCGGCCTGGGCATCCGCCTGCGCGCGCGCGTTCTTGAGGTTGGCCATGTCGGTGTCGTACTCGGCCTTGCTGATGGCCTGCACCGCAAGCTGCTGCTTGGCACGATCGGCGGTTAATGCGGCCAGTTGCGCAGTCGCCTGCAACGCGGCCAGCGTGGCGCGGTCCTGGTCGTCCACCAGCTTGATCAGCACTTGGCCTTGCTTGACGTCGGCGCCGGACTTCACGTCCACGCTGGCGACGAGGCCCGCGACCTCGAACGCGAGGTCGGTGCCGTGCACCGCGCGCACGTTGCCGACCGCCTCGACGTGCGGCTGCCATTCCTGGTACGCGGCGGGCATGGTGCTGACCGTCTGCGCCGGGTTGGCCATGGACTTCATGAACTTGCCGATCATGATGCCCTTGACGGTGTTCCAGCCGACCAGCAGCGCGAACAGGATCGCCACCACGACCACGACGATGATCAGGCGCTTGCGCTGCCTGGGCCGCGCGGAAGTTGTATATGCATTCATGGACTGTCTCGCTTCGCGCCGACTTCCGCGCTCGTTATTTTTGTGGTTGCCCCTGATCGCTGCGATCAGGCCGACCAACGGTGGTGGTTGAAAGGGGCTGCGTCGATGCGGCGCCAGACCGCGCATCCTCGGCCCGACCCTGCGCCAAACTGCCGCCCAGTGCGGCGTACAGCGCGGCGGTGTCGGCCAGGCGCGCAGTGCGCGACTTGATCAACGCGACGTGGGCTTCCTGGTAGGTCTGCACCGCCGACAACAGGTTCAGGTAGCCGACGGCGCCAATCCGGTATTGGCTGCGGGTCAGATCCAGCAATTTCGACGCATCGCTTTCGGCGGTGGCCAGCGCCGCCAGGGTTTCGGCGTCGTACCGCAACGCCTGCAGCGAGTCGGCGACGTTCTGGAAGGCGACCAACACCGTCTGCTGCCAGTTCGCCAGTGCCGCATCCATGCCGGCCTCGGCCGCGCGGCGCTTGTGCAGCAATTCGCCCGCGTGGAACAGCGGCTGCAGGATGTTCAGGCCGACCGACCATGCGCCCGTGCCCGCACTGAACAAGTCACCCGAAGCCAGCGCCTGCGACCCCGCGCTGGCCGACAGCGTGAGCTGCGGCAGCATGTTGGCCGTGGCCACGCCGACACTGGCGGTTGCGGCGTGCAGTTGCGCGGCCGCCGCACGAATGTCAGGCCGCTGTGCGACCATCGTCGACGGCAGGCTGACGGGAACGTCGGCCGGCAGCGTCACCTGGTCCAGCGTGACCGGCTGCAGCGCGAGCTGCGCGGACGTGACGCCGAGGTATGTCGCCAGCTGGTTGCGCGTGGCCGCCAGCTGCGCCTTGAGGCCCGGCAAGGTCGCGTTGGCGGTC
>JAICHS010000147.1 GCA_025924775.1 Rhodanobacteraceae bacterium | reverse complement strand
CGCACCGCGTCGAGGCGCGCCTGCAACACCGGATCGTCGGGCGAGGCGAACGGCAGCTTGTCGATCACCACGACGCTCAGCGCTTCGCCGACCACGTCCACGCCTTCCCAGAAACTGGCTGCACCCAGCAGCACGCCGTTGCCGGAATCGCGGAAATCGGACAGCAACTGGTGGCGCGGCGCGGTGCCCTGCACGAACAACGGCCACGGCGCGTCGGCCAACAGGTCGGCCGCCAGCCGCAGCGCGCGGTGCGACGTGAACAGCAGAAACGCCCGACCGTTCGATGCTTCCAGCACCGGACGCACGGTTTCGAGTACGCGCGCGGTGTAATCCCGCGCGGCCGGTTCCGGCAAACCTTGCGGCAACCAGCAGAGCGCCTGGTGCGCGTAATCGAACGGACTGCCGAGGTCCAGCGTTACCGGATCGACCAGCCCCATCTGCTGTGTGAAGTGTTCGAAATGGCCGGCCACCGCGAGTGTCGCGGACGTGTGGATCCACGCCGCGTCGGTCGCGGCGCGCAGTGCCTGCAGTTGCGGCGCCAGATCCAGCGGCGTCGCACTCAACTCGAAGCCGCGCTCGGACAGTTCATACCAGCGCACCTCGCCTTCGCCATCGGTGCCCGCGATGCGCTGCAGGCGCTGGTCCAGCACCACGCAGCGCGCGTGCACGCTGGCCAACCCCTTGGAACGCTCGGCCTGCCCGGTCGACACGCCAGCCAGGTCATTCAGCGCCTCGCCCAGGTTCTGCAGGGCTTCGGCTGCCCCCGCATCGGCTTCCAGCTGCGCGAAGGCGCCACGCCGGGGCAACGTGTCAAACGCCAGCCGCGCCTGGCGCAACGCGTCGTTGGCGTGGTCCAGCGCCGGCTGCAGTACCGCCAGCGCGCCCGGCTGGCCCGCACATTCGGCCAGGGTATCGGCCGCCAGCTCCTGCACCTGGCGGGCACTGATGCCTACGGAAAAATACTGGCCCGCCAGTTCCGGCAACTGGTGCGCCTCGTCCAGGATGTAGGCCTCGGCCTCGGGCAGGATCGCGCCGAAACCCTCGCGCTTCAGCGCCAGGTCGGATAGCAACAAGTGGTGGTTCACCACCACCAGTTCGGCTTCCTGCGCGCGCCGACGTGCCTGGAACACGAAGCATTCGTCGTAGAACGGGCACTCGGTGCCCAGGCAGTTTTCCGCGGTGGAGGTGACGCGCGGCCACAGCGGCGAGCCTTCCGGCACTTCGGCCAGCTCGGCGCGATCACCGGTACGGGTGCGCGCGGCCCACTCGCGCACCTTCTGCAGATCGTCCACCTGCGTGCGCGACCGGAACTGGCCGGATTCGACCGTCTGCTGCAGGCGGTACTTGCACAGGTAATTGGCGCGACCCTTCAGCAACGCGACGTCCGCCTTCACGCCCAGGATCGACAACACCCGCGGCAGGTCGCGATGGAACAGCTGATCCTGCAGGTTGCGCGTGCCGGTCGATACGATCACCCGCTTGCCCGACAGCAACGCCGGCACCAGGTACGCGAACGTCTTGCCGGTGCCGGTACCGGCCTCGGCCACCAGCACGCCGTGATCGTCCAGCGCGCACGCCACCGCATCGGCCATCCGCTGCTGCGTCGCGCGCGGCGCAAAATTCGGCACCTCGCGTGCGAACGGCCCGTCCGCGCCCAGCAACTCCGAGGCCCTGCGTTCATCCACCACGTGATTCATTCGCCAAGTATCGCCGAAGCCGCCCGCACGTGCGCGCCGGGAGCGCGCGCCGCGCGCCACCGGCAGCGGTTCCGGGGCGGCCCCGGGTGCCACTTCCGGGCGCCGAATGTTGAACTTTGTCACGCGACCGGTGGTTGGCACGACGACTGCATTCCCAAGGGCAAGCAACCGCACTTGCCAAGGAATCACGAAAATGGATCGCCCCGCTGCCACGCCCACACGAATAACCCGGCATCTGCTGTACTCCACGCTGGCGTGCTTGGCATTCGCGGCCAGCAACTGCACAGCCAGCCCCGCGGCCGCCTCGCAAGGCACGTCGGATTCCGCAGCCACGCAAGTCGCGTCGCCACGGGATGCGTTGCATGCCGCGGAACCGCGTGCCCTGGCGGTGCCCGCACTGCTGAAGCTCGCCCTGGTCGCCTACCAGCAGGGACACCTGGTTGCACCGGCATCCGACAACGCGGCCAGCTACTACTTGGCGATCCTGCAGCAGGATCCGCGCAACCGGGTCGCCGCCGACGCCGTGCGTGAATTGTTCCCGTACGCCGTCGCGCAGATCGGACGTACGCTCAATCGGCAGGATTACGCCGAAGCGGAGCGAGAGATCGATTTGCTTGCGCAAACCGACCCCACCAATTACACGCTCACGATCCTGCGTGGAAAACTTTCAGGCAGATCCGGCGCGCACCCCGTCGCCGGCGGCACCGGAGCGCACGTGCTGACGCTACGTGCTTCGGCGAACAGCTGGATCGTGGTCGAGGATGCCGCGGGCCGCACGCTCGACGCCCGCATGCTGCGCCCCAACGAATCACGCAGCTACCGCGTGGACGGTGCCACCCGGGTCACGCTCGGCAACGCCGGTGGCGTCGAGGTGACCGGCGATGGCAGGCCCTACCCGCTGGGCGGTGACCTGCACGCCAAGGTGCTGCACCTGGAACTCTTCGCCCGCGGCTGATGCAACGGACCGGTTTTCCTGCCGCTGCAGGAAACCGCGCGTCCGTTGCCACACCAATCTCGGCGTGCCGCGTCACGCCGGAATTTTCGAGGCTGAACTGCCCGGCCCTACGGTTGCGCATCCGCCACGGCGCGGTTGCGACGCCTCGACAGCATCATCGATTCGATCTTCTACACCTGCGCGCTCGTGGCCGCGCGGGTGACGGCCTACGCACTGGTGCGGCCGCACTTCCCGGCGCTGGGGATGTTGCTGTTGGTCGAAGTGCTGCGCTACGCCTATGACATCCGCAAGTACCGCAGGGAGGCCAGCTACCACATGTGGTCATCCAAGCTGTGGGGTCTGCTGCTGTTCATCGGCATGTGGTCGTTGCTGGTGCTGCAGCGCGGCGGTTGGCCGGTCGCGCTGGCAATCTTTTGGGGCATCGCGGCCGACCTGGAAGGCCTCGCCATTTCGATGACGTTGCGGCGGTGGCAGGCGGATGTGCCCACCCTGTGGCACGTGCGCAAGCTAGCAAAAGCCGGTACGTGAATCCGGACAACGACGCGCTTACACGCAGCCCGGCCCCCGGTACTCACAGCCTTCCCCGTTCTGCACGCGCTTGACGACCACGCGCTGCAGTTGCGGAAGGGCGCCCAGCTTTTCCCACGTGAAGCGCGCGATGTTTTCCATGGTGGGAATGCCGAGGCCCTCCACCTCGTTGAGCATGCGGTGGTCCAGCGCATCGCGCGCCACCGCGATGCGACGCGCAAGGTCCCCCATGTCCACGACCCAGCCGCGCGCGGTCAACGGGCCGCGCAGCCACACTTCCACCTGGTACGAGTGGCCGTGGATGCGGCGGTAGCGCGGGTCGCCGTCGGGGCCGCCATCAAGCTGATGCGCGGCGTCGAAGCGGAATTCCTTCCAGACGGTGAACAGTTGCTCGCTCATGGGATACCAAGGTATTTGTGGGTCTGCAGGCTGAGCCGCCAGTGCGGATGCGCCTTGCAGTAGGCAACCGCCGCGCGCGTGTTCTCATCGAGGCGCGGCCCGTCCATCGGCTGCAGGAAAAAGTGCTCCGCCGGAAACGCGACAAAACGTTCGGGCAGTGCGGTCGGCTGCGGATACACCAGCTTCAGCTCGCTGGCGCGCCGCAATTTTACCGGCGCGATACTCTTGGGGCTCACGGTGATCCAGTCAAGGCCCGCCGGCGCTTCCAGCGTGCCGTTGGTTTCCACGGCGCACTCGAAACCACGCGCATGCATGGCATCCAGCACCGCGGCGTCCAGTTGCAAGAGCGGCTCGCCACCGGTGAATACCACGAAGCGGTTTTCCGCTTGGCCTACCGGCCACAGGCTCGCGATCGCGTCCGCGACCGCCGCCGCATCCCGGTACTTGCCACCGTTCACGCCGTCGGTGCCGACGAAGTCGGTATCGCAGAAATTGCAGATGGACGCCGCGCGGTCCCGCTCGCGGCCGGACCACAGGTTGCAGCCGGAAAAACGGCAGAACACCGCAGGGCGCCCGGCGTGGAAGCCCTCGCCCTGCAGTGTGTAGAAGATTTCCTTGATGGCGTACATGGGCAATCGAACCGTATATGCGCTATTTTGCCAGCCCCGGCGCGGGTGCGCCCCCGATCCACGTCAAGCGCATGGGTGCCGATCTGCGAATCCTGGCCGCGCTGCCCGCCGACGCCGAGGCCATCGCCGCGGCCGAAGCCGAAACCCAGCGCACGCCGGGGCTGCTGGTCGGGCAGCCGGGTGAGATCCCGGTTGCGGCCTACCGCGGCAAGATCGCGCAACTGGCGACGGACGGGCGCTACCTCGTGGGGGAGGAAACTGGCGCATTGGTCGGCCACGCGTTCCTCGATCCGATGCCGATGCGCGCCAACGCACACGTTTTCAGGCTGACCATCGTGGTGCACCCAGGCCACCTGGGGCGCGGCATCGGCACCGCGCTGTTGCGCGACCTGCTGGACTGGGCGCAGCGCGAGGCGCGCGTGGGCAAGGTCGAATTGAACGTGCGCGCCGGCAACCTGCGCGCGCAACGCCTGTACGGAAAGTTCGGGTTCGTCGAGGAAGCGCGTTTCCGGCAACGGGTGCGCCGCAGCGACGGCACGCTGGAAGACGACCTGGGCATGGCGTGGTTCCCGCGCCGCCAGATGCCTTGACGCTGGCATGCCGGCCGGCGCGGTGAGAGACTTTCCGCATGCACGTGCCGGCCGACGACAACCCACTTTCAGGCTTCGGCGCCCGCGCGCGCCGCGTGATCACCGAACAGGCCAAGGTCTGTTACATGAACGTGGACCGCACGCTGGCAACGTGGACGCGCACCGCGTTGTCGCTGGTGGTGCTGGGCGTGCTGGTGGATCGCTACGGCGTGCTGCTGACCGCACCGCGCGCGCACCCGGGCACGCCGCTGGCGCCCGATCCGTTGTACAGCGTCGGCGGCATCACGTTGGTGCTGTTGGGCACGCTGATCGCACTCGCGTGCGCGATCCGCCACCAAGCCTATCGCCGCCGCTGGAACCGGGTTTTCGCCGAATTCGGCGCGTTCGGCCCTTGGCTTGCCTTCACCTTCGCGGCCGGCGTGGTGGTCGCGGGCTGCGTATTGATGGCCGTTTTACTGCTGTTTCGCCAGTAGCCCCGCCTACAGGAGACCGTCGTGGCCGACCCCGATCCTGACTCGCAGTATGCCGTGTTGCATGTGTTGACCGAACTGTCGATGCAACGTTCGTACATGAACACCGAACGCACGCTGGCGGTGTGGACGCGTACCGCGCTGGGGCTGATGATCTTTGGCATCGCCGTGGATCGCTTCGGCGAACTGATGCGGCACCCGCCGTGGCACATCGTGGACCAGGCGACGGTCTGGCCGCACCTGCTCAGCGCCGGCAGCGGCGTGGTGCTGGTGGCGCTCGGCGTCGTCATGCTGCTGGCCACCGGTATCCGGTTCCTGCGCTACGGGCTGAAGTGGCAGCGCGAAACCCCGCGCCACGTCTGGTACCACACGCCGTGGCTGGCCTTCAGTTTCGCGATGGCGATGGCCGCCGTGGGCGTCGCGCTGCTGGTCGTGATGTGCGTGTTCCGCCAATAGATCAACCTGATCGACGTCGTAGCCCAGCAAGCCACGCGCGCACGCTCAGAAAATTTGTCGTCATCCCGGGTTCCGCCCACAAACGGCGCGGGCGGCGCCGGAATGCCGGACAACATCGATTGTCGACACGTAGTGCGAATCGGGTGGATCAATGCAGGCCCTCGAAGCGGCTGTGCCGAACAGTCAGGCCCTGGATGGCCGTTCCGGAGTCGGCGTACTTCGAACCCTGCAGTTCACCACCGGCACGAGCGGTGCGGTGACCAGGGACGATCACATCCGTAT
>JAICHS010000146.1 GCA_025924775.1 Rhodanobacteraceae bacterium | reverse complement strand
GGGTTTTCGCGCGCCTACCTGCGTCACCTCGACCGTTGCGGCGAGATCCTCGGCGCGCAGCTGGCGACCATCCACAACCTGCATCACTACCTGATCTTGATGCGCGAGTTGCGCGCGGCGATCGAAGCACATGCGCTGGATCACTACGTCGCGGCGTTTCATGCGCGGCGTGCGGAAGACCTGTAGGCGCGCGTCTTGCGCGCGACAGGCGTGCGGTATCGCCCGCGGTCGCGAGCAGGCTCGCGCCTACGAAAATTGGATACGATCAAGGCCGTGCGCGCAAAAACGGCGCAGGGCCGTTGTCGACGCTGCATCAGCTTGCACGCGCTCCGCCCACGCCGCGTGCCGCGCCAGCAAGGCGGCCGCGGCGCTGCGGGCACAGGTGTTACCCAGACGCAACGCGCCGGCCTGCAGGGCGTCCGCGTCACGCGCGTGGTCGCGCAGCCAGGTGTCGGCGTGGCGGACGGCGGCGTGGATGGCCTCGGCATCGGTGTCGGGAAGGGCGCCATCGGCGGCTTCCAGCCAGGCATCGGTCGCGTTCACCAGCGGCTCGATGCCCAGCTTGTCCAGTGCGCGCAGGAAATCCAGGGCCTGCACGTTGCTGGCGCCCTCCCAGATCGGCAGCACCTGCGCGTCGCGCAGCAGCAGCGGGATGCCGCTGTCCTCGAGGTAGCCGATGCCGCCGAAGGCCTCCACGGTTTCCGAGGCGATGCGGACGCCAAGCTTGCAGACCCACAGTTTTGTCAGCGGCGTCAGCAGGCGCTGCAGCGCGGCGTCGCGCGCATCGCCCGTGCCGGATTCGACGCGCCCCAGCAGCAACGCGACCTGCATGGCCAGGTGGAACGCGGCCTCGAATTCGGCTTCCCATCCGGCCAGTGAATCCGCGAACAGCGGTTGCTCGGCCAGGGGCTTGCCGAACGCCCGGCGCCCGCGCGCGTAATCGCGCACCAGCGCAAGGCAACGCGCCATCGTGGACAGCGACCCGAAGGCGTTCCACAGGCGCGTCACCTGCAACACCGGGGTCACCGCGCGCACGCCGTGCGCGGTTTCGCCCACCAGTTCGGCGCGCGTGTCACGCAGGTGGATTTCCGCGGTCGGCAGCTCGCGCGTGCCCAGCTTGTCCTTCAGGCGATCGATGCTGATGCCGTTCCACGCCCCGTCGCCGTCATGGGTTTCGATGCAGAACAGCGCCAGCCCATCTGCGCCCGCGGGGTTGCCTTCCGGGCGCGCCAGCGCCAGTGCTACCGGCGCGTTGATGGCGGATGTGAACCACTTGCGGCCGCAGAGTCGCCAGCTGCCGTCGGCGGCCTTGCGCGCGGTGGTTTCGCTGTCGCCCACGTCCGAACCGCCCGCGTTCTCGGTCATCCACTGACCGCTGATCCAGAACGTGGATGGATCCCGGCTGAGCAGGTGCGCCAGCACGCGCGTGCGCAGCTCAACGTTGGGCGCATCGCGTAGCGCGGTGGCGACGCCGTCGGTCATCGCCAACGGGCAGGAATAGAACGCGCTGGCCGCGTGGTACAGGTACACCTTGGCAAACTGCTGCACGCGCCCGAACGCGCCGAGCGATTTGTCGTGCCCGTCGGCGACCAGCCCATGGCGGGCCGCGATGGCCGGGCCTTCGCGCCAGGTTGTGGTCAGTTCGATGCGATCGACGCGCCGGCCCCACACGTCCCAGTTGGTGAGCACGGGCTCGGTGGGCACGGTGGAGGTCTGGCGTGCGTAGGTTCGTTGCGCGTATTCGGCGAGCGCGACGAAGCTGGGTTCGGCGGCACGCCGTTGCGCTTCGGGCAACACGCGCGCCAGCCACGATTGCAGCACGCGGTCGTTGCGGTACGGGTCGGCAAGCCGCGGTGCGGGCTGGACGAAGCTCATGGCCCAAGCTTAGCGCCAGCGGAGCCGCGCCGCCTGGGCATCCGCGCGCAGGCCAGGATCACGCTCACCGTCAACGCAATTTCGATGCACGCAAATACGCGTTCGTGCGGAGCCGCCCAGGCTTCGGCGACGCCGTGGCAAAAATACAAGAGGGCAATCATGCCGGCCACCAGCAATGCACGCGTCGGCGTGCGCCAATACACCAGCGGAACCGCCAACGGCAGCAGCGCGAACACCAGCGCCGCGGCCACCGGCATGCGTGCGGGTGGCAGCAGCCACGCGTGCCAGACGATCTGCAGCAGCGCCAAGGCGGCCCATGCTGCGAAGCCGATGCGGCGTTGCAGGATCGGGTTCATGGGTTCACCCCCAGGCGCTTGGCGACGTCCGCGACGCGCCGCCCCAGCGCGCGCGCCAGCGTGCGCTCATCGTCGCTGATCGGACGGTCGCGATCCGGGCCGGCCACGTGGCTGGCACCGTAGGGCGTACCACCGGTGGTGGTGCGCGTGAGCGCGGGTTCGGTGAACGGGATGCCGACGATCAGCATGCCGTGGTGCAGCAAGGGTGTCAGCATCGACAGCAGCGTGGATTCCTGCCCACCGTGCATGGTGGTGGTGGAGGTGAACACCGCGGCCGGCTTGCCGACCAACGCACCGGAGGCCCATTCCGCGGCGGTGGAATCGACGAACTGTTTCAGCGGCGCCGCCATGTTGCCGAAGCGCGTGGGACTGCCAAGGATCAGGCCCGCGCATTCGTGCAGGTCGCGCAGCTCCGCGTAGGGTGCGCCGTCGTCGGGCACCGGCGGTTGCGCGGCTTGCGTCACGGGCGCGACGGGCGGTACCTGGCGCACGCGTGCGCGCACACCCGCCACTTCTTCCACGCCGCGCGCGATCAGGCGCGCCAGTTGTGCCACGCTGCCGTTGCGGCTGTAGTACAGGATCAGGATTTCCATGAACCACCGGTTTCCTTTTGCGCTGGAATTGCACGAGTGAGTCGCTGGATCGAGCGCGGGTAATTGATTCGTGGCCCGCGCTAACAGCGTGTTGCCCGACACCCTGCTAGCCTCGCGCCATGCGAGCCACATCCGCCAACCAGCAGGGTACGCGCCGCGAACGCCTGCAGGCATTCGCCCGCTTCCTGTGGCAACGCTTCCGCGACGACAAGTGCTTTGAGACCGCGGGCGCGCTGTCCTACACCACCTTGTTCGCGATCGTGCCGATGCTGGCGGCAGTGGTCGCGATCGTGTCGGTGTTCCCGGCGTTCGCCGGTCTGCGCGACAACGTCACGCGTTTCATCTTCCGGAGCTTCGTGCCGGCGGCGGGCGAGACCGTACAAGGATACCTGCTCGAGTTCGCGGCCAACGCCAGCAAGTTGACCTTGATGGGCGTGCTGGTGCTGCTGGCCAGCGCGCTGATGATGATGGCCAGCATCGAGGATCGCTTCAACCGCATCTGGCGCATCGCCTCGCCGCGCAAGGGCAGCGCACGGCTGTTGCTGTACTGGGCGGCGCTGACGCTTGGCCCGATCCTGGTGACGGCGGGCGTGGGCGTCAGCTCGTGGGTGTACGCACAACCCCTGTGGCGCGGCGTGGCGGGTCACGGCGTCGCGGGATTCCGGCTATGGCTGCTGGCGCCGTTCCTGATCACCTGGACGGGCCTCGCGGTGTTGTACGAAGTGGTGCCCAACTGCCGCGTGCGCTGGCGGCACGCGATCACGGGCGCGCTGGTCGCGGCGGTGCTGTTCGAGTTTGCGCGCAAGGGCTTCGCGGTGTACGTGCAGGGTGTTGCCAATTACCGCGAGGTGTATGGCGCGTTGGCCGCCATCCCGATCTTCCTGATCTGGGTCTACCTGTCGTGGGTGATCGTGCTGCTGGGCGCCATCCTGGCCGCGGCGCTGCACGCGTTCGAGTACCGGCAGGCCGACGAGTTGCTGGCGCCCGGCTGCGAATTCGTCGGCTTGCTGTGCGTGGTGCAGCACTTCGCCGAGGCCCAGCGCGCGGGCGCCGCCGTGAACGAGGCGGAGCTGCGCGCGCGCGAACGGTTCCTGACAGCCGACCTGCTGCAACGTTATCTGGCCGACCTGCAGCGCGTGGCATTGATCCGGCGCGCCGAGGGCGGCGGCTGGGTCGTGGCGCGTGATCTGGGCAGCGTGAGCACGGGCGACCTGTTCCGCGCCGGCGGTTACCGGCTGCCACAGGATGCACTGACCTTGCAGCGCGCGGCCGTCGGGCTGGCACCCGGTGCGCGGGTGAGCCTGCAGCGCGCCGAAGCGGCCTTGCGGGAAAACCTCGCGGTGTCGCTGCGCGAGCTATTCTCGACACCGTCGACTGTCGGCGACGCGAGATCGGAGGAGCATCCGTGATGATTCGAACCGGGTTGCATTGGCTGGCGGCGCTGCTGGCGTGCGTGGCGCTGGGCGTGCCCGCCTGTGCGGTCGCACAGGCGCCGGCACCCGCACCCGCAACGCAGGCCCAGCCCCGGCTGGTCGTGCAGACCCTTGATGGCAAGACTTTCGATCTCGCGGCCGCGCGCGGCAAGTGGGTCATCGTCAATTTCTGGGCGACGTGGTGCTCGCCGTGCCTCGCGGAAATGCCCGTGATTTCGAAGTACGTCGCGGCGCACCCGAACGTCACCGCCATCGGCCTGGCCTATCAACCGGAGCCGCTCGACGAGGTCCTGAAGTACGTGCGCAAGCACCCGGTGGACTACCCGCTGGCGCGCATCGACATGCAGCGTCCGCCCGCCGGCTGGGTGATGCCGGCCGGCTTGCCGACGACCGACCTGATTGCGCCGGATGGCCGCCTGGCCAAGCGCTTCATCGGGCCGATCACCGCCAAGGCGCTGGATGCAGCCATCGCCGCCGCGGGCGGCGCACACAAGGGCTGACGCGATGCCCTGCGTACGCTTCATCGTGACGGGCAGGGTGCAGGGCGTGTTCTTCCGCGCCGCCACCCGCGAACGCGCGCTGCAACTTGGCGTCAGCGGCCATGCGAGAAACCGCGCCGACGGCAGCGTGGAAGTCGTCGCGTCGGGCAGCCCGCAGGCGCTCGACGAACTGGACGGATGGCTGCACCACGGTCCGCCCGCGGCACGGGTCGAACGCGTTCGGCGTGAAGCGCTGCCCGAGCAGACGTTGCGCGGATTTACAACAGGTTGAGCCCGCAGTCACGCGCCGCCTGGCGTCCACCTTTCACGGAAGGCGAGATCGCGAGGGGTGCTCTTGGCTGCGTTGGCCCAAGGGTCAGCGTTCGCCCAACCGCGGCAAAAGTCCAACCAGGTTGCACGGTTGCGTACGTGCATCCAGCTGCGCGCGCAGCAGCTTGTCCCACGCGGTGCGGCAGGCCGAGGTCGAGCCGGGCAAGCCGAAGATGAAGGTCTGGTTGGACAGCCCCGCGAACGCACGCGACTGCAAGCTGGACGTGCCGATTTCTTCGAAACTGACCATGCGGAACAGCTCGCCGAAACCCGGCATTTCCTTGTCCAGCAGCGGTCGTACCGCCTCCGGCGTCGAGTCGCGGCCGGTGAACCCGGTGCCGCCCGTGATCAGCACGCCGTGCACGTCGGCGTCGGCAACCCACGCCGCCACCTGCGCGCGGATCGCGTAACGGTCGTCGCGCAACAGCGTGCGTTCGTGCAGGCGATGGCCGGCCGCGGTCAGTGCCTCGGCGAGGAATTGGCCCGAGGTATCGTCGGCCAGCGTGCGCGAGTCGGACACGGTCAGCACGCACAGGCGAAGGGGAATGAATTGGTTCTGGACGGTCATGGGTTGAGCTTACTCCGGCCGCTGCGGACCGACTCCGGGAATGGCGCTGGCGCCCGGCCGGCCCTGGTCACGCCCGCCCAGCCGGCGCAGCAGTGCGGCAAAGTCACGCGCATACGCCTGCATGTCGAACAGGCCCGAGGTTTCGCGCAGCGAGGCCAGGCGTTCGCGTAGCGCCGCCAGCACCGAACGGTCGTTGCCGAAGCGGATGGCGGTGTCGATGAAAGCCTTGTCGTCGCGGGCGATCAGTTCGGGCATGCCGAGGTGGTGGTTCAAACTGCCGGCGACGCGGGACGCGAAGGTTTCGCCGGGACGCGTCAGCACCGGGCAGCCGGCCCAGATGGCATCGGATGCGGTGGTATGCGCGTTGTAGGGGTTGGTGTCGAGG
>JAICHS010000145.1 GCA_025924775.1 Rhodanobacteraceae bacterium | reverse complement strand
TGGCGAAATTGCAGGCGTACAAGCGGCGGATGGGCTGGACGTTTCCCTGGGCATCCTCACAGGGCAGCGACTTCAACGCCGACTACGGCGTCGGCTTCAGCGAGCAGCAGCAGAGCGAAGGTTACGAATACAACTTCCGCAGGAATCCGCCGATGTCGCGCTCGACACCGGACGCACCGAATCAATTCGCGGCATCCAGTGGCGTGGACGTTCGAACCTACTTGCGGGAATTGCCGGGCATGAGCGCGTTCGTGCTGGAGGATGGTGCCGTTTACCACACCTATTCCACTTATGCGCGCGGACTCGACGGTTTGTGGGGCGCGTACCAATGGCTGGACCGCGCGCCACGCGGGCGCAACGAAGCGGGTGGCATCTGGTGGCGACGGCACGATGAATACGCCCAGGCATGAACCCCGCGACGGAGCGGAGGCGGGTGGCTGGCTGCACTTCGCCGCCGCGCCGGCCTTCGCGGCCATGGCATTGGTCACAGCCATCACGGGCGATGATCCGGCAGGCATGCTCTGCCGGGCGATGGGCCACGGATGGCTGTCGCTCGGCAGCATGACTTTCATGTACCTGCTGATGGCGATCTTCCACGCGGCACCCTGGTGGAAGTGGATCGTGCTGCGTGCCCGCGGCAAGACGCAGGCCGAAAAAATTTGCGCACCCGCATCGACGGCGGCCGAATCGCGGTGACGATAGAATTCGCTGCTCCGCTTCTTTTCGCGAAGAGCCGAGCATGGCCATGCCACTTCCGTCGTCCGGTCCGTTCTCGCTCGACGACACTGCTTTCATGCAGCGCGCACTCGAGCTGGCGGCGCACGCGCGCGACGCCGAAGGCGAGGTTCCCGTCGGTGCGGTCCTGGCGCTGGATGGCGGCATCGTCGGCGAGGGCTGGAACCGCAACATCACCCTGAACGATCCCAGCGCGCACGCCGAGATCGGTGCGCTGCGAGACGCCGGGCAGCGGCTCGGAAACCATCGGTTCCCGCGCTCCACGCTGTACGTGACCCTCGAACCCTGCGTGATGTGCGCGATGGCGCTGGTGCACGCGCGCGTCGCGCGCGTCGTTTACGCCGCGGACGATCCCAAGACCGGCGCCGCCGGCAGCGTGTTCGACACCTTGATGTCCGATCGCCACAACCATCGCGTCGAAGTGCGGCGTGGCTTGTTGGCGGACGCATCCGCCACCCTGCTGCGAAACTTTTTCCGATCGCGGCGCTGAACGCTCCGCGGGCGGGAATCACTTGCGCTTTACGGCCGGTTGCGGATGATGGACGCTTGCTCTTCGGCGACCGCAGCCGGGAAGTCCATGGCTGACCAGAAAACCGACCACGAAACCGGCACGCCCCACAACCCTGGCGTGAAGGAGCGAAGCCATTTGCCATTCCCGGTGGTGGGACTCGGCGCTTCCGCAGGCGGCCTGGTCGCGGTCAAGCGGTTCCTGGAAAACATGCCGAAGGCCGGCGACTGGGCATTCGTGGTGATCCTGCACCTCTCGCCCAAGCACGAAAGCATCGCGGACAAGGTGCTCCAGCCTTCCACCTCGATCCCGGTGGTGCAGGTCAGCGAACCGACCCCGCTGCAGCCCGGCCACGTGTACGTGATCTCGCCCAACCAGGAGCTGACGATGAGCGACGGCTGCCTGCGCGTGGCGCCGTCTCACCACCCGCGCGGGCGGCATGTGGCCATCGACCTGTTCTTCCGCACCCTGGCCGACACCCACCAGGACCGCGCGGTCGGCATCGTGTTTTCCGGTACCGGGGCAGACGGCGCCGTCGGCATTGCGCGCATCAAGGAGCAGGGCGGCGTGACGTTCGCGCAAGCGCCGGAAGACGCCGAATACGAAGACATGCCGCGCAACGCGATCGCCAGCGGGCACGTGGACTTCGTGCTGCCGGTCGCCGACATGCCCGACAAGCTGCTGAAGTGGTGGGACAACGCGCGCGCGATTCAACTGCCCAGGCCAGAACCGGGTGCTGCGCCGATCGCCCGTGCGACCGACACCAGCGAAGAGGCGGAGAGTGCATTGCGCGACATCCTGGACGTGCTGGCGGCGCGTTCCGGCCACGACTTCCATCATTACAAGCGCGCCACCGTGCTGCGCCGGATCGAGCGGCGCATGCAGGTGAACCTCGTGAAGAGCCTGCCGGCCTACCGCGATTTCCTGCGCGGCCGCAGCGACGAGTCCGCGGCGCTGCTGGACGACATGCTGATCGGCGTCACCAATTTTTTCCGCGACCGCGAAGCGTTCGAGGCGCTGGAACGCGAAGTGATCCCCGAGATCCTCGAATCCAGAAAGCCACCCGAGCAGACACGTGTATGGGTGCCCGGCTGCGCGACCGGCGAAGAAGCCTATTCGATCGCCATGCTGCTGGCCGATCATTCCGATACGCTCCCGACGCCGCCGCAGTACCAGGTATTCGCCAGCGACATCGACGAGGCCGCGCTCAGGTATGGCCGCGCCGGGGTGTATCCCGAATCCATCGTCACCGACGTGCCGCCCACGCGCCTGCGCCAGTTCTTCAGCCGCGAGCAGGGCCGCTACCGCGTCCACAAATCCATCCGCGACCGCGTGCTGTTCGCCCTGCACAACGTGCTGCGTGACCCGCCGTTTTCGCACGTCGACCTGATCAGTTGCCGCAACCTGCTGATCTACCTCGAGCGCAACATCCAGGAACGCCTGCTGGAATTGTTCCACTTCGCGTTGCGGCCGGGCGGCGTGCTGTTCCTCGGTTCGTCGGAGTCGGTGGACGCGGCATCCCCTTATTTCGAGACGATGGACAAGCACCACCGCATCTATCGGGCGCGCGCCCTTTCGCGCAGCGCGCGCCAGTTCGGGGCGTTGCCGCTGCACCCGGCGGCGGAGCGCGCGACTGCCGCCGAATCGGCGGCGCAACGCCCGCGGCGTGGCTTCTCCTTCGCCGACGTCCACCAGCGGGTGCTGGAATTCTACGCACCACCGTCGGTGATCGTGGATCGCGAATCCAACATCGTGCACGTCTCGGAGCATGCCAGCCGTTACCTGCGCTTCGGCGCCGGCGAGCCCACCACCAACCTCGTGGCGGTGGCCGATCCCGCGTTGCGCACGGATCTGCGCAGCACCCTGTTCCAGGCCCTGCACGGCAACAAGAGCGTCGAGGCACGCGTGAAGCTGGAGCAACCCGGCAAGCCGCCGCGCTTCGTCAACATCGTGGTGCGCCCGTTCCGCGATCCGGAAGCCGATGCGGAATTCGTGCTGGTGCTGTTCGACGAAGTCGAGGATGCACTGGGCCCCAGCCTGGAACCGGCGCAAGGTCAGGACAAGAGCCGCGCGCTGCTGAACCTGGAAGAGGAACTCCAGCGCACCCGCGAGCGCCTGCAGGTGACGACCGAGCAGTATGAAACCTCGAACGAGGAACTGAAGGCATCCAACGAGGAGTTGCAGGCCATCAACGAGGAATTGCGCTCGGCCACCGAGGAGCTGGAAACGAGCAAGGAGGAACTGCAATCGATCAACGAGGAACTGACCACCGTCAACGATGAATTGAAGCAAAAGGTGGAGGAACTGGCCCGGAGCAACGACGACCTGCATAACTTCATCAGTTCCAGCGACATCGCCGTGCTGTTCGTGGATCCGGGGCTGCGCATCAAGCGCTACACCCCGCGCGCGGCCGACCTTTTCAGCCTCATCCCCGGCGACGTCGGTCGCAGCCTGCTGGACATCACTTCCCGGCTGGATTACCCGAACCTGGCGCAGGACGCCAGCGCCGCCTTCGAATCACTGCGCGTGATCGAGCGCGAAGTGCGCAGCGCCGAGGGACGCTGGTACGCCGCGCGCGTGCTGCCGTACCGCACCGGCGAAAACCGCATCGACGGCGCGGTGCTGGTGTTCGTCGACACCACCAGCTTGCGGCGCGCCGAGGAGCGCGTGAGCTTCAGCGAGGAGCAGTTGCGGGTGGCAGTGCACCAGGCGCGCGAATACGCGGTCATCGTTTGCGATGGCGCGGGGCAGGTGACGGCATGGAACGAGGGCGCGGAAAAGCTGTTCGGCTGGAACGCCGATGAAATGATCGGCCATGGCATCCAGCAGATCTTCACGCCGGAAGACATCGAGGCGAAGGTGCCGCAGCTCGAATTCGCCAGTGCCGGAGAGCGTGGCAACGTCGAGGAGGATCGCTGGCACCTGCGGCGCGACGGTGGGCGTGTGCACTGCAGCGGCGTGTTGAGCCGCATCGACCACGCCCAGTTCCACGGCTTCGTGAAGATCGTGCGCGACACCACCCAGCGCGAATTGCGTGCACTGCGCGGTGATGCCGGTGCCGTCGACCTCGAGAAGCGACGACGCGAAGCCGAGGCCGCCATCACGCTGAAGGACGATTTCCTGGCGGTGATTTCGCATGAACTCAAGAACCCGCTCAACCTGATCAGTGTGAACGCGGAATTGTTGACAAGGCTGACGCGCGACCGCGAACCGCGGTCGCCGCAAGTGGACGCCGCATTGGCGATGATCCGCCGCGCGATCCATGGCCAGGGCAAGATCATCGACGACCTACTGGACATGTCCCGCATCCGTACCGGCAAGTTGGCGTTGAACATGGAAGCGGTGGACCTGGGCGCAGTGGCATGCAGCATCGCGGAAACCGCGCGCGCGGACCTCGCCGCCAGCGGGCTCGCCATCAGTTGCAACGTGCCCGAGGAAACGGTGGTCGTGCGTGCTGATCCGGCGCGGCTGGAACAGATCGTGTGGAATCTGGTAAGCAACGCGATGAAATTCACCCCGCCCGGCGGTTCCATCACGCTGCGCATCGACACCGAGAACAACTTCGGCCGGCTGACGGTCACGGACACGGGGCAGGGCATCGACCCCGATTTCATTTCGCGCATCTTCGAGATGTTCGGCCAGGCACCGGCCCGCGCGCTCTCCGGCAAAGGCGGCCTCGGGATCGGCTTGGCGTTGGTGCGGCAACTGGTGGAGCGCCACAACGGGCGGATCGCGGTGCATTCAGATGGGATCGGCAAGGGCGCGAGCTTCAGCGTGTGGCTGCCGCGCTTCAGCTACGCAACGTTGGGAGCAGCGCCACCGGATGAAACGAGCCCGGAGTCCGGACGCTGGCAGGGCGTGAAGGTGCTGATCGCGGATGATGCCGCCGAAGCCATTGGCGCACTGGCACAGCTGTTGGAAATGGAAGGCGCGCAGGTCACGGTTGCGCATGACGGTGCCGAAGCACTGGCCCGGTTCCGGGAGAATCCCACCGACATCGTGTTTGCGGACATCGGAATGCCGAATATGGACGGCTATGAATTCGCCCGGCACCTGCGCGAAATTTCCGGTGACGGGCGCGTGCCGCTGGTCGCGATGACCGGGTTCACCCGGTCCAACGATGTGGATCGCGCGTTGAAGGCGGGCTTCGACGCGCACATCGGCAAACCGCTTTCGATCGGCCAGCTCACCGCGACCATGCAGCGGCTGCTGCGCACGCGCGAACGCGACGGAAACGAGTAGGCTCGACTGTCCGGCGCGCCCGCAGCGCACCTTGCGCGCTGCTCACGCAAACACATCAATCGCAAGCAACACGAATCCGCTTACGGCCAACAGCAGGTGGAGATACATCAGCCAGCGCGGCAACAGTTGTCCGCGCTGCTGGTAGACCAGGTTGAGTGTCGCGCCTCCACCCGCCGCGATCAGGAACAGGATCAATGCGGCGATCGCCAGTCCAGGAACGCCGAACGCGAAAGTGGCGTACAGGAGCAACGTGAGTCCGGCCGCCGCAGGCAATCCATGAGACATGGTCAGCCACGCCGGCGGATTGCGGCGGTGGGCTTCCCGAATTCCGGCCATGCAGATGCCGAGGAATGCCGTGACCGCGAAGAGGATGAAGCTGGTCAGCAACACGGGACCCTCCTGTCGCACGTGCGATCGGCCCACACGGCGCCCGATCGAAGCACGACATCCGTGAAAGCCGCGTCAGTGGCGGTTGCGCCCGGCAGATCATGAGCGGATGGGCGAGGCATTGGGTGGCGGGCGGATTCTCACGCTCCCTTTGTCGCACATATAATTTTACACAATAGGCATTTGCATCAATCAAG
>JAICHS010000144.1 GCA_025924775.1 Rhodanobacteraceae bacterium | reverse complement strand
GTGGCGACGCTTGTCGCGGAGGCGGGCGCCACCTGCACCGGCATGGCGTATCGGGTCGCGCCCGCGACCTTCGCGCAGCTCGACTTCCGCGAAAAGAACGGCTACCTGCGTCACGTGGTGCAGCTCGACTTCGGCCACGGTGAAAGCACCGAAGGCGTGGTGTACATCGCCGCGCCAAACAATGCGGCGTGGCTGGGGCCGGCCAGCATCGCGGCGATCGCACGCCACGTCGCGGCGGCCGCCGGACCGAGCGGCCGCAATCGCGATTACGTGCTGCGCCTTGCCGATGCGTTGCACGCGCTGGGCGTGGAGGATCCGCATGTGTTTGCGGTAGCGACCGCGTTGCGCGAGTTGCCCGGCTGAGGCCTCACGCGTTGGCGCGCAGCCGCAGCCCGCGCGGCGTCAGCGCGCGCTCGATCAGCTCGAACACGCCCTGCATCAGCAGCGCCAGCAGCGCGGCCGGGATCGCGCCTTCCATGATCAGGCCGATGTCGTCGAGGCGGATGCCGGTGAGGATGGGCTGTCCATAACCACCCGCGCCGATCAGGGCGCCCAGTGTGGCGGTGCCGACGTTGATCACCGCCGCGATCTTGACGCCGGCGAGGATGGCGCGCAGCGCCAGCGGCAGTTCCACGCGCCACAGCCGCACGCGCGGCGGCAGGCCCAGCGCCGCCGCCGATTCCAGCAGCGAAGGCTGGATGCCGGCGAGGCCGGTGCAGGTGTTGCGCACGATCGGCAGCAGGCTGTAGAGGAACAACGCTGCGATCGCGGGTTTGGCGCCGATGCCGAACAACGGGATCATGAACACGAACAGCGCCAGCGACGGCACCGTCTGCAGGATGCCGGTCAGGCCCAGTACGACCTGGCCCAGCCGGCGGCGGTGCGCGGCAACGATGCCGAGCGGCACCGCGATCACGATCGCGAGCGACAGCGAGATCCCCACCAGCGCCAGGTGCTCCAGCGTGTAGCGCGCTAGGCGCGACCAGAACGTGCCGACCTGCGAGGGACCCGCGGTGACGCCAAGGAACGCCGCCGCGACCACGCCCGGGTCCCGGCCGTCCAGCTTCACGGCCTTGTTCATCGCGCGCATCTGCCGCGCATCGATGCGACCGGCAAGGCCGTTCAGCGCCGCAACGAAACGGGGCGCACGCCGGTCAAGGTCCAGCCGGTACAGGTACACCGCGTCGTAACGCGGAAAGTAATGCCGGTCGTCATCCAGCACCCGCAGGTGGTAGTACGCGATTTCCGCGTCGGTGCTGTACAGGTCAATCACGTCCACGGCGCCCGAGGCCAGCGCGCGATAGGCAAGGTCGTGGTCCATGCCGCGGGCGGCCATTGGCAGGTGGTAGGCCGCCTTCAGGCCTGGCCAGCCGTCGGCGCGGTTCATGAACTCGTTCGAGAATGCGAGCTTCAGGTCGGGGTGGTGCGCCAGGTCGGAGATGCTGATGATGTGCAGCCGGGTTGCTTCACGTTCGCGCATCCCGATCGCGTAGGTGTTGTTGAAGCCCAGCGCATGGGTGATGCCGATGCCGAGTGGTTGCAGCCGTGCGCGCAAGGTTGCGATGCTGGCGTCGGGCGGCACGCCGTGCAGCAATTCGTGCGTCAGCGTGCCGGTGTATTCCGGATAGGCATCGATGTCACCGTTTTCGAGTGCGCGCCACAAAATGCGGGTGCCACCAAGCGCGCGCCGATGCTGCACCGCGACACCGTGTTCGCGCGCCGCCAGCCGCGCGATTTCCCCCAATACCAGCGATTCGGTGAAGTTCTTCGATCCAATCACGACGACCGGCGTGCTGGCGGACGCCGCCGCGGGGGGCGTGCCCGCCCGGGCCAGCGCGACCCAAGGCAGCAGGACCAGCAGCGCGATCAGCCGGCCGCGCATGCGTCGGCGTCCGGAAGGTTGCGGTGCGCCGCCAGGAATTCGCGCACGAACGGGTCCGCCGGCGTGCGCCGGAAATCCGCGAGGCTGCCATCCTGCAGCACGCGGCCGCGCCGCATCAGGACCAGACGCCGGCTGAAGAATGCCGCCTCCGCCAGGTCGTGCGTCACCATGATCACGGTCTTCCCGAGGCGCGCGAAGATGTCGCGCAGCTCTTCCTGCAACCCATGCCGCACCAGCGGGTCGAGCGCGCCCAGCGGTTCGTCCAGCAGCAGGGTGGGCGGATCCAGCATCAGCGCGCGCATCAATGCCACGCGCTGGCGCTGGCCGCCGGAAAGTTCCGCCGGGAAGCGCGCCAGCAGGTCGGCATGCAGGTGGGCGAGGGCGGCAAGTTCGTGCGCGCGTTCCACGACGCGTGCCGGCTTCCAGCCCAAGTGGCGCGGCAGCAGACCCAGGTTGCCAGCCACCGTGAGATGCGGAAACAGGCCGCCGTCCTGGATCACGTAACCGACGCGCCTGCGCACCGCCAGCACTTCGTCGCGTTGCAGCGGCGTGCCATCGCACAGCACCTGTCCGGCGTCGGGCCATTCCAGTCCGATCAGCAGGCGCAGCAGCGTGGACTTGCCGGAACCGCTGCTGCCGATCAGCACGCTGGTGCGGCCGCGCGGGAATGCGAGGCTGACGGCATCCACCGCGCGCACCGGGCCGAAGGCGCGCGTGACGCCTTGCAGACCGAACGCGTTGTCAGAGTCCTTTGAGGCAGGCATCATCGATGGCGCGCCGCTTGCGGCCGACCACGGCGTAGTAATACAGCATGTGGCCCTCGATGGACAGGCGGTGGCGGTAGCGCTCCAGCCGGTGCAGTTTCAGGTAGTCGTCGTGCACCATGCGCTTGACCAGCTGCGAGAACCCGCTGGTATCGGTGCTGTCGAGAAAGGTTTCCTTGATGTTGAAGGCGATCCAGCCGTCGTCCCTGATGAGGTTGTAGGCCGAGGCGAACGCGGCCACCGGAATGTCGCCGAAACCGAGCGCCGCCACGCAGGTCATCGCGTCGAAGTTCCAGGTGCGTAATTCGCCCAGCAGCGCGGGCGAGAGCCGGGTGAGGTCGGCGACGTAGTAGGCATCGTAGGCGCCCGGGCGGTCGCGGTCGGCCGCGCGCTCGGCTTCCTCGATGTTGTCGATGCCGACCACGCGTGCGGCCCCGTGCTGCACCAGCAGTTCGCCGACCATGCCGTTGCCCGCGCCCACGTCCAGCACGCGCATCTGGGTGGGGTCGTCGTCGGCCTTGGTGGCGGCATCGCGCAGCAGCTCGGTAAGTTTGCCCGGCGAGGTGCATTTCAGGCGCTGGTAGAAAAGCTGCTCGTACAACCCGGGGTGGTTGTAGATGTCGGCGTAGTCGTGGAACAGGATGCGGCGCTCGCGGCCGTCCTCGGCGATGGTGAAGTACGCCTCGTTCTGGCTGGCGCTGGTGAGGTTGTCGGCGGGAAAACGGATGTGATAGCGCTGCGTTCGCATGCTGCTCCTCGGGTGGCATCGGATGGGTGCGTCGCGGCGGGAGGCAAGGCAACACGCGGCGAAACCCAACCGGAATCCCGTGGACGCGCCAAGGGCGCGTGCGTCGACACTGTCCACCCACCGTATTGGATGGCTGCGTCGATTGCAAACTGGTGCGGTGCATTTGCGTTGCCGAAACCGCGGCGCGATTGGATGCTTGCTGCATGCCCGAATCACCCAGGCCGACGACGGATGTCCGGCGCGGCGATCTTTGGCGTGGTCTTCAACGGCGCGACCGCGGCCAAGCTGGCGGATGCGCCGGCGGCGCTGCGTGCGCAGATGCCGGACAGCGTGGACGCAGTGGTCCGCGCACTGCATCGCTCCGGAATCGGCAAGGACGCGGTGGCCTGGTTGCGTGAGGCGATCGCGCTGGCGACACGCGACCTGTTCATCGGCATGGCGATGAACGCGGTTCTGATGCTGCTGGTATCGCTGGCGGTTCCGCGCAGGTTTCCCGAGGCGCCCCGGGAAAGCAGGGCAGGTGCCCGCTAGTGCCGCGTGCGCTTGCCGCCGGGATTCATCTCGACGCTGAGCGAGAAGGAGCGTTGCTCGCCGGGCTGCATCGCGCCGACGCCGACCAGGCGGCGCGCGATTTCCTCGCCGCGTTCATTGCGGATCGTCAGCACCATGGAGTATTCCCAGCCGCCGCTGTCGGCCGGATTGCGGAAGCTGCCCTCCACCTTCAACGGCGTCAGCGCCGCGGGCAGCATCAGTTCGCTGGCGGGGCCGCCGTAGCGCAACTTGTGGTTGCAGGCGGGGCAGATCGTGGCGCTTTCCAGGATGGTTTCGCGGCAATGCGGGCACGTGCGCGTCGCGCCCGCCGTGCCCGCACCGGAGCTGGTCATTTGGTCTGACCGTTGCCCAGCCCGTTGTTCTTGTGGATGTCGGTGACGGCCGCGCCTTCGCCTTCCCAGCCGAATTCGGCGTTGCCGCGCATGCGCGAGCCCTTGGCGACGCTGAAGGTGCGCGACTTGACGTCGCCGGTCAGCGAACCGGTCTGCAGCAATTCGACGTGCTGGGCGTTCTCGACGTTGCCGGTCAGTTCGCCCGCCACCGTCACGCGCTCGGCGCGCACGCTGCCGTTGACCTTGGCACCGCTTTCGATCGTCAGGTCGCCACGCACGTTGATGTCGCCCTTGAAGCGGCCGGCGATGCGCACGTGGCCGGCACCCTCGATCTTGCCCTCGATGACGAGGTCGGGGGAAATGTGCGATTCGGCGGCGGAATGCGCCGGTGTGCCTGCCGGGGTCGTGGCCGCGGGCTTGGCCGGAGCGGCCGGTTCAACCGGAGCGGGTGCGTCAAAGCGCGTCAGGTCGGGAGGATCTTGCAGCGTGGAGGACGGGGATTTCGCGGGTTCTTTCCACAGGGCCATGGCGGCGCTCCGATTCGGATCAGGGGAGCTCGAGCGTACGCCCAATCGCGCCGGATGGGAACTGCAAAGTGAACGAAAAGCCCTTGCGCGACACGGAATTGCGAACCTGATCTCGGGTGATACCTGAACCCGCGGCGGAGCGGGACCGACCGGAGGTGCGGACGCCGTGCGTCGGTTATGCTCGTGATACCGCAACGGGGGAGGCGGACGTGCGGAATCTTGAATGGCCCATCGCGGCTACATGCGTTTTTCTGGCGCTCGCACTTGCGGGGTGCCAGTCGCAGACCAGTGACGCCACGTCTCGTGAAAAGGCACAACAGGATCAGCGCGTCACGCCGATTTCGGTGGCAAAGCACGTGGCCGCTGCGCGTGCAGCTGCGTTGATGGGCGATCAAAAGGCCGTACAGCAAAACGTGCAAGGCATGGCGAACGATATGCTGCACGACGCGCACATTCCCGACGCATCGCGGCCCATCAACCGCGAAGCGGCGCGCGCGGCCATCCAGCCGCTGGCGGGCGTGCGCTCGGTGGTGTGGATCGACCACGACAACCTTCTGGTGTTGGTTGGAGGCGCGCAGTACCGCAACTTGTCCATGGTCGGTCGTGCTTGCGATGCGCTTGCGCCGTTGGGCGACACGATGGGCGTGGTGGTGAATGTGCAGGACGTAACGGCGACGACTTCCGAGGGTGCGGACGCCGTCTCGCGCGACTGTCAGTTGCCGGAAGGCCAGCGGGCTTTCATGCAATCGAAGCGGCAGGTCGATGCGCTTGATCCGGCCACACGACGGGTATTCAAAGCGCAGCAAGGCCCGTCGTCGCACTGAATCGCCGACAGCGGCCGTGGCCCGGATTCCGCCCATTGCCCCGGTTTCCACCGCTGTGCGGTTGCATCCGGGCTACATGGTTGTCGAATCGGCGATTGGTTGTTCGTCGCCGTAGCACGAGTGCAACGCTGCCGGCATCCGCTGGGTGTTGCTCCGCCCATCCATGAGGAGACACGGCGATGCGATTTCTTTCCTTGATCCGGGTTACCGAGAACACCGGCCAGAAGCCCAGCGAAAAGCTGATGGCCGACATGGGTCAATTGATCGCCGAGATGACCGCGGACGGCACTTTGCTGGGTACCGCGGGCCTGCGACCGACTGCGGAAGGCAAACGCGTGCGCTTGTCCTACGGGAAGCAGACGGTGTCGGATGGGCCGTTCACGGAATCCAAGGAAGTCATCGGCGGTTATGCGTTACTGGAAGCCGATTCGATGGAGCACGCGTTGCAACTGACAAAGCGCT
>JAICHS010000143.1 GCA_025924775.1 Rhodanobacteraceae bacterium | reverse complement strand
CCGGGGGAATCGCGATTTCGTTCACCGGCAGCGTCGAGGTATCGCCTTCGCCGCGCACCACCGCGTGCCAGCCAGCGATCGCCTGGTCGGCCGCCGCCGCGCCATGGAAGCGCGCCGCCAGCTCGCGCGCGAGGCGCAGCTTGGCATCGCGCGGGTTCAATGCGCCGCCGGCGACGTCGCGCTGCATCGTGGCCAATTCGTCCAGCGAGACATCGAAGCTCAGCAGTTCGAACCAGCGCCACATCAAATCGTCGCCGATTTTCATGGTCTTGGTGACCATGTCGATCGCGGGCTCGTCGATGCCGATGTAATTGCCCAGCGACTTCGACATCTTGTGCACGCCGTCGATGCCTTCCAGCAGCGGCATGGTCAGCACGATCTGCGGCGGCTGGCCGAAGTGCTCCTGCAGGCCGCGACCCATCAGCAGGTTGAAACGCTGGTCGGTGCCGCCGAGTTCGACGTCGCACTGCAACGCCACCGAGTCGTAGCCCTGCACCAGCGGATACAGGAACTCGTGGATCGCGATGGGTTGCTCGGCCTTGAAGCGCTTGGCGAAGTCGTCGCGTTCCAGCATGCGCGCCACGGTGTGCTGTGCGGCCAGCCGGATCATGTCCGACGCATCCATCTTGCCGAACCACTCGGAGTTGAAACGCACCTCGGTGCGTTCGCGGTCCAGCACCTTGAACACCTGCGCCGCGTAGGTTTCGGCGTTGGCCAGCACCTCCTCGCGGGTCAGCGGCTTGCGCGTGACATTCTTGCCCGTGGGGTCGCCGATCATGCCCGTGAAATCGCCGATCAGGAAGATCGCGGTGTGCCCGAGATCCTGGAACTGGCGCATCTTGTTGAGCAGCACCGTGTGGCCGATGTGCAGGTCCGGCGCGGTGGGATCGAAGCCCGCCTTGATGCGCAACGGCCGACCCAGCGCAAGCCGCGCTTCCAATTCGTCATCCTTGATGACATCGACGGCGCCACGGTGGATGAGGGCGAGAGCGCGTTGATCCTTGGGCATTTCAGGTTTCCAAAACGATGGCAGCGCCGCGACCCGCCGTAACGGGGCGTGCATCATGCCAAAAAAGTGATGTGAGGGTTAATTATGTGTTAACCGCAAAACCACGTGCAAATCTTTGTCAAACAAGGGATTGACGCGCGCTTCACGCGGAGGATATGGTACGGCCCGTCGCGCGTCTCCGCCTGTTTTCCGGACCTTTCGATGGATCGCCATCTCCGTCGTGTCACTCCTCATGTCGTTCGTCGGCAAGCGGTCCGCCGCAAGACGCGTCAATGTCATTCCCGCTTCTATGCGCGTTTCGCGCACTGGTCGTTCCACGCCGACGCGCCCGCGAGCAGGTTCCGCTGGGCGCACGAAGGCGGGGTCCTCGGCGCCGGCGCGCTGTTGTTGTTGCTGCTGACCCTGCTCGGCATTCCGGCTTGGGCCAGCATCATCCACCACGACACCGCCAAGCCGGTGACACGCGAAACGGTGGCACTGCAACTGCCGCCTGCCCCGAAGGAAACCGCACCCGCGGCGATCGCCACGTGGAAAACCGTGGAAGTGCAGCCCGGTGAAACCCTGTCCGAGATTTTCCAGGGCCAAGGCTTCAGCGCCACCGACCTTGCCAGCGTGATGGCGAGCGGCAAGGATACCGGTGCACTGAAATCGCTGCACCCGGGCGACCAGATAGCCTTCCTGTCCGATGCGCAGGGCCATTTCAAGGGCATCCGCTACAGCCCGGACTCCGCCACCTTGGTGACGCTGACCGCGCAGCAGGATGGCAACCTCGCGGCGCAGGTCTCCACGCTGCCCATCGAACGTCGCGTCCATTTCGCGCACGGCCAGGTGGACGGCTCGCTGTTCGCCGCTGGCGAAAAGGCGGGACTGTCCGAAACGATGGTGCTGAAGCTGGCCGACGTCTTCAAGTACGACATCGACTTTATCAAGGACCTCAAGAAGGGCGACCGCTTCACCGTCGTCTATGACGACATTTATCGCGACGGCAAGTATTCGGGCGCGGGCAACATCCTGGCCGCCGAGTTCGTCAACAACGGCCACCGCTACACCGCCTACCGCTTCAAGCAGAGCGACGGCAGCGTCGCGTTCTTCAGCCAGGACGGCAGGCCGTTGCGCAAGGGTCTGCTGCGCACGCCGGTTTCATTCACCCGCCTGTCCTCCACGTTCGGCATGCGCAAGGATCCGGTGCTCGGCTACACGCGCCTGCACAAGGGCGTCGACTACGCGGCGCCCACCGGTACGCCGATCCACGCCGCGGGTGACGGCACGATTGTGTTCCGCGGCACCAAGCATGGCTACGGCAACTTCATCGCGATCAAGAACACGCCCGAGTACACCACCGCCTACGGCCACATGTCGCGCTTCGCGCCGGGCCTGCACGTGGGTTCGCACGTGACCCAGGGCGAGGTGATCGGCTACGTCGGCCAGACCGGTTTTGCCACCGGCCCGCACCTGCACTACGAAGTGCGTGTGGACGGCAAGCCGGAGAATCCGCTGACGGTGACCATGCCGCAACCGCAACCGCTGTCCGGCAAGCTGATGCTTGCGTTCAAGAACCAGACGGCTCCGCTGGTGGCGCGCATCCAGATGATCGACAACGCCACCCAACGTCTGGCGCGGGTGGACACCGGCCGCACCAGCTCGGTCGCGACCGACTGAGTGCGCCGTGGCTGATGCCGCGTCGCCGCTCTACCTTGGCCTGATCTCCGGCACCAGCGCGGATGGTATCGACGCGGCGCTGGTGCGCTTCGCCCCGCGGCTGGAAGTCGTGGCGGCGCGAACGTTTGCTTATCCGGACGCCTTGCGCCAACGCGTCGTCGCGTGTGCGCGCAGCCATGCCGCGGTTGCGCTGGCTGATTATGGCCGCCTCGATTCCGAGATCGGCGAGAGTTTCGCCAACGCAGCGCTGGCGCTGCTGCGCGAGGCCGCAACCGCGCCCGACGCCGTCACGGCGATCGGCTCGCACGGCCAGACCGTGTGCCACGGCCCCGCAGGAGCGCACCCCTTCACCTTGCAGGTCGGCGATCCGAACATCATCGCGGAGCGTACCGGTATCGTCACCGTGGCCGACTTTCGCCGCGCCGACGTGGCCGCGGGCGGGCAGGGCGCGCCGCTGCTGCCAGCGTTGCACGCGGCGGTACTGGCCAACCCTGCGGCGCCACGCGCGATCTTGAACCTCGGCGGCATTGCCAACCTGACGCTGCTGGTACCCGGCCGACCGGTGCTGGGCTTCGATACCGGGCCCGCCAACTGCCTGCTGGACGCATGGTCGCAACGCGTGCGTGGCACGCCACGCGACGAGGGCGGTGCCTGGGCGCAAAGCGGCCACGCAGACGCCGGGCTGCTCGCGCGCCTGCTCGATGAGCCCTACTTTGCGCAGCCACCACCCAAAAGCACCGGGCGGGAATATTTCAATCTCGACTGGCTGGACGCATGCGTGCCACCGGATCTCGCACCCGAAGACGTGCAGGCAACGTTGCTGCAGCTCTCCGCGCGCAGCATCGCGTCCGCGCTGCGGGACAATGCACCGCGGATTCGTGAGGTGTACGCCTGTGGCGGCGGCGTGCACAACGCCGCGTTGATGGATGCGCTGCGTGCCGAGCTTCCCGATTCGAAAGTCGACACCACCGCCGCGCTCGGCCTCGATCCCGACTTCGTCGAAGCCGTGGGCTTTGCATGGCTGGCACGTGCACGCCTCGAAAACCTTCCTGGCAACCTGGCTTCGGTCACCGGCGCGCGCGGACCGCGCGTGCTGGGCGCGATTTACGCCGCCCCGCGCTGAGCCTCGGCCGCGCGTGCCGCCGGATCGCGCAACAACCACAGGATCAGCAGCAACGCAGGTAGGCCGATCGCCGCGGTGTACACGTAGAACGCCGGATAGCCGATCGCATCCACGATGCGGCCCCACTGGCTCGCGATGCTTTTGGCCGGCAGGCTCCACAACGTCCCGAACAGCGCGTACTGCGTCGCGGTGAAATCCTTGCTGGTCAGTGACGACATCCATGCGATGAATGCCGTACCGGCGATGCCGTTGGCGACGTTGTCGAGACTGATGCCGCCGGCCAGCCATGCCAGCGGTGGCGGCCGTCCGGCCATGGTCGCGAGATGGCCGTAGAAGAGATTGGCGGCGGTGAGCAACACCAGCCCCAGCAACATTGTCCGCAGCGCCCCCGTGCGCTTGACCAGCCAGCCCGCCAGCAACGCACCGGTCAGGGTGAGGAGCACGCCATAGACCTTGCTGACCAGCGCGATCTGGTCGAGCGTGTAATGCATGTCAAGGTAGAACGTGTTGGCGGCCACGCCCATCGTCATGTAGTTGAGACGGTAGGTCACGATCAGCAGCAGCATCGGAATCGCCAGCCGCATGCCCATGCGCGCGGTGAAATCGGTCAGCGGCAGCACTACCGATCCGGTGAGCTTTTCCAGTAGCGGGCGCAACGGCGCAGCCTTCAGCAACAACAACAGCGCAAGCTCGAACGCTAGGATCACGCCGACGCTGACATCGATGACGGTGGCCGATGTCCTTGCCGGCAGCGCAAAGTGCAACGCGGCTCCTGCCGCGGCGGTCACTAGGATCGCGACGAGGATCGAACGGGCACGCATTCGCGCGATCGTGTCGGCGACCAGCGTGGGATCGACCTTGACGCGCCGGTCGCGCAACGCAATCGGCTCGGGGATCAGGAGACACGTTGCCGGCGCCAGCAGCATGCAGCCGGCCATGATCAGGTAGGCAATGGTCCAGCCGTAGCCGCTCGCCGCTACCATCGCGCCCGCGCCTCCGCAGATCAACGCGAGCATGTAGCCGACCTGGTAACTCGCCGCCGTGGAACCCTGCAGGCTCGCGTCGGTGGATTCGATGCGGTAGGCGTCGATCACGATGTCCTGCGTGGCCCCGCAGAACGCCGTGAACGTCGCGAGCAGCGCGAATCCGAGCGGGTCGCTGGCCGGATCGTGCATGGCCATCAACACCAGGCCGGCGATGACGCCGCATTGCGCCAGCAACATCCAGCTGCGCCGCTGGCCGAGCCGGTCAAGCCCGGGCAGGCGCAAGCGGTCGACCACCGGCGACCAGAAGAACTTCAGCGAGTACGCCAACCCCACCAGGCTGAACGTGCCGATGGTCGTGCGTTCGATGCCGGCCTGCTGCAGGCGCGCCGACAAGGTCATCAACACCAATGGAAACGGCAGGCCCGAGGCGAACCCGAGAAACAGGACGCGCCGCACCGCGGGGTGCGAATAGCTCGAGAGGTGCCGCTGGAACCAGGCTGCGACCGCCGTGGTCATTCGGCGTAATCCACGCTGTACGGCGCGTGGTCGGAAAACCGCGGTTCGCGCGCGATCGCACAGGCGCGGGCACGCTTGCCGAGGCCCGGCGTGGCGATCTGGTAGTCGATGCGCCAACCGACGTTATTGGCACGCGCACCGCCCCGGTTGGACCACCACGAGTATTCCTCGGCGTCGGGCTTCACCACCCGGAAACTGTCCAGCCAGCCTTGTTTCGGCGCGGGCGTGCCGTCCCCGTGCGCGTCCGCGATCAGCGCGTTCAGCCACGCGCGTTCTTCCGGCAGGCAGCCGGAATTCTTCTGGTTGGACTTCCAGTTCTTGATGTCGCGTTCGCTGCGCACGATGTTCCAGTCGCCGCACAACACGTATTCACGGCCACTGGCCAGCCAGCCGTCGAACACCTTGCGCAGCTTCCGCATCGCCTCGAACTTGAAGGCCTGGCGTTCCTCGCCCGAGGTTCCCGACGGCACATACAAGGACACCACCGACAGCTTGCCGAAGCGCGCTTCGAGATAGCGCCCCTCGTCATCGAACGCCTTCCAGCCGAGTTCGGTGATCACCGCGTCGGGCTTGCGCGCGGCATAGATCGCCACGCCGCTGTAGCCCTTCTTGGTGGTGGCGTCGCGATAGAAACAGCGGTGGCCGTCGGGGCGATACAGCGGGTCGGTCAGCTGGTCCACCTGCGCCTTGGTTTCCTGGATGCAGGTGACGTCGGCGTGCTGCGCGGCCAGCCACTCGAAGAAGCCCTTGCGCGCAGCGGAACGGATGCCGTTGGCATTGAACGAGATGATTTTCACAAATGCGGGG
>JAICHS010000142.1 GCA_025924775.1 Rhodanobacteraceae bacterium | reverse complement strand
CGCTCGGGCCATGGCTGAGCCGCTGCCAGCCAAAAAAACCGGTGCCGTCGTATTCGATGCCCAGGGCGACGCGCATGGCGTCAAGCGCCCCTAACCCGCGGCATCAGCCAACAGGCGCCTGGCCGCATCCTTCTGGACCTGTGTGCCCTCGTCCAGCACTTCGCCGAGCATCGCGCGCGCGGAGGCCGGATCGCCCATGTCGAGGTACGCGCGCGCCAGGTCGAGCTTGGTATCGACCGGGTCGTCGACGTAGGTGACCTCGTTTTCCGGGGCCGCGGGTTGCGGCGCAAGCAGCGTGGATGCGGGGGTCGCGGCCGGTGCCTGCACCGCGTCGGGCGCAGGCTCTCCAGCCACTGATTCGCTGGGCGCAGGCGCGTCAGCCGCGGACTCTTCGGACGCGGGCTCGCCAGCCGAAGGCGCACGCAGCGCTTCCAGGCCGAAAGGATCCTCGGGCGCAGCCGCCGGCCCGGGCGCGTCCCCGGGATCGAGGTCGGCTTCGGGCAGGTCCGATTCCAGCCTCGCTACCGCGGGTTCGGCTCCGACCGCTGCTTCCGGCTCGGGCGCGACCGGCGATTCGTACTGCCCGGGCGCCACGTCGTCGGGATCAGCCAGCGGTCCGCGCGCCGATCCTTCCGGTACCGGGCGCTTGCGCCGGCCCAAGACGGCCAGCGCGATCAACACCAGCACGATCAAGCCCGCGACCCCCCAGGCCCACGGGCGCAAGTACCAAGGCGCGGTTGCCGTTTTCGCGGCGGGCTTGCCGGCAGCGGGTGCACGGGCCGCGGCCTTGGCTTTCAACGCGGCCCCGGCGCTTGCGGCGGTGGTGGCCTCGGCGCCTACGGTGGCCAGCTTGCGCTGCAACTCCGCGATCGTGGCGTCCTTCAGGCTCAGCAGCTTGTCACTCTTGGCTGAAATATCCTGCAGGCTGCGCACGCGCGATGCGAGATCGGCGCTGGCCTGGCTCAGGCTGGCCAGTGCCTCACGATTGCCCTGCAACTGCTGCCTGAGACCGGCAACGGTCGCGCTGCCGGTGCCACCGGCGACACCTGCGCGGCTGCTCGCGCCACCGCCTGCGCCGCCGGGCGGCGCCAGCGTCAGGTGGTCGGATGCGGGCGGTGCGGCGGTCGCCTTGGGCGCGGCGTTGGCCGCAGCCTGGGCCGCGGTGCCCTCGACCACCGTTGCCGGCCGAGGCTTGGCCGCACGCCATGCCTCGTATTGGCGATGCACTTCGGCCGCGGCCACGGCGGCGCTGCGCCGGTCGATCAGCTCGCGCGTGGGGATGCGCAGGATCGCGCCAGCCTTGAGGTCGTTGATGTTGTCCTTGAAGAACGCATCGGGATTGGCCGCCTTGAGTGCCAGCATCATCTGATTGATGCTGACGTCCGACGCGCGCGCCATCCCGCTGGCGATGCCATACAAAGTGTCGCCGTAGTGCACGTTGATCCCGGTTGGCGGATGCGCCGGCTGCGTGGGCGTGGCACTCGCTGTCCGCGCGGCCGGGGCCGACTGCGGGGCCGCGGAGGACACCGGCCGCGGAAACTCGGAAGGCGCCGGTAGTTGCGCGGCCGGTGTCGCGGCGCCGGGGGGCGGTGTGGCCGCAACCGGCGGCGCCTGGACGGCTGGCGCGGGTGCGGCGATGACCGGGTTCAGCAACACCACGAATTCGCGCAGCTGCTTGCCCTCGCGCGTATTCACCTGCAGCAGGAAGTCCAGGTACGGGGCGGTCACCGGCTGGGTGCTGGTGACGAGGATCAGCTTCTGGCCGTTGTTGTCGGTGACGACGTGGAACTGCAGCGTCTGGTCGGTGGGCGTGATCCTGAGGCCGGCACGCGCGAAATCCTGGGCGGACGCAAGGCCAACGTTCAAGCCATCCAGTTCGGTGAGGTTCTCCGGGTGCAGCGGGATGGCCGCCACCAGCGGCTGGTTCAAGGCCGAACGGACCTGGATCTCGCCCAGTTGCAGCGCCAGCGCCGGCAGCGCGGTCACAGACAGCAACGCGGCACACGCAAAGCGGAGTTTGGACTTCATCACTCGACGACCCCTACGACTGGCCCGCGCGGCAGGCCTGCCCACCGGGCCAACCCGCGCGCGAGCGCAAGGGTATTGCAGAAACCGTCATCCACCAAGCCCGCGGGACCCAACCCGCCCGCACGCTCAATGCCCTGCCGACGTCGATGTCGATGCCGCCGGCACGCCAGTTGCCTGCAGCTTCTGCTGCAGCGCCGCGATTTCCGCGTCACGTTGCCGCAGCTGCGTCTGTTGCGTGGCGTTGTGTTGCTCCAATTGCCGGACCTGCGCCTGCAGCGCCGTGTGGTGCGCACGCGCGGCCGCAACCTTCGCATCGGCATCCTTTACCTGCGCCTGCAGCGTAGCCCCGCTGGCCGCCGGCGGTACCGCCGTGGCCGCGCACGGCGGGCCGCCCAGCATCACGATCCCGGCAACCAGGCCGAACAGCCAACTGCTGCGTGACATGTGCATGTCCCCCGCGGTGACCCGCATTCAGAGGTAATCCCGGGCCAGTATCTCCGCGATCTGCACCGCATTCAACGCCGCCCCCTTGCGGATGTTGTCGGACACGATCCACAGGTCCAGTCCGTTCGGATACGAAATGTCCTCGCGGATGCGGCCGACGAACACCGGATCCTTGCCGGCCGCGTGCCCGACCGCCGTGGGATAGCCGCCGGGCTTGCGCTCATCCACCACCACCACGCCCTCGGCCTGCTCCAGCAGCGCCCGCGCAGCGGCCGCATCCAGCTTCTCGCGCGTCTCGATGTGCACCGCTTCGGAATGGCCATAAAACACCGGCACCCGCACGCAGGTCGGGTTTACCTGGATGGACTCGTCCTCGAGGATCTTGCGGGTCTCCCACACCATCTTCATTTCTTCCTTGGTGTAGCCGTTGTCCAGGAACACGTCGATGTGCGGAATCACGTTGAAAGCGATCTGGGCCGGGAACTTGTCGGGCTTGATGTCGTGGAAGTTCAGCAAGTCGGCGGTCTGGTGGCCGAGTTCCTCCATGCCGGAGCGGCCGGCGCCGGACACCGACTGGTAGGTCGCCACGTTGATGCGCTGGATGCCCGCGGCGCGATGCAGCGGCGCCAGCGCCACCAGCATCTGCATGGTCGAACAGTTGGGGTTGGCGATGATGTTGCGGCGCGTGTATTCCGCGATCGCGTGCGGATTGACCTCGCTGACCACCAGCGGCACGTCGTCCACGTAACGGAACTCGGAGGTATTGTCGATCACCACCGCGCCCGCGGCCGCCGCGCGCGGCGCGTGCTCGCGGCTGACCGCACCGCCGGCGGAAAAGAACGCGATGTCGATGCCGGCGAAGTCGTAATTCGCAAGATCGCGCACGGTCAGCTGCCGGCCCGCGAACTTCAGCTTGCCGCCGGCCGAGCGCTCGCTGGCCACCGGCACCAGCTCGCCGACCGGGAACTCGCGTTCTTCCAGGATCGACAACAGGGCCTCGCCCACCGTACCGGTGGCACCGACCATCGCGACGTTGTAACGCTCTTGCTTGCTCAAAGGAACACTCCGTGATTGAAGTCCGGCGCCGTCAACGGGGCGAAGCCGGTATGCGTGGCTCGACCACGCCCACGTCGGCGCACTGCGCGCGGTGCCGCAGCGCCTGGTCCATCAGCACCAGCGCCAGCATGGCCTCGGCGATGGGCGTGGCGCGGATGCCCACGCAAGGATCGTGGCGGCCCTTGGTACGCACCTCGGTTTCCGCACCGTCCACGTCGACGCTGCGACCAGGCACCGGGATGCTGGACGTCGGCTTCAGCGCGATCGACGCTACCACGTCCTGCCCGCTGGAAATGCCGCCCAGTATGCCGCCCGCATGATTGGACATAAAGCCGTCCAAACGCATTTCGTCGCGATGCTGGCTGCCCTTCTGGGCGACGCTGGCGAAGCCGGCGCCGATCTCCACGCCCTTGACGGCGTTGATCGACATCAGCGCCGCGGCCAGTTCGGCGTCCAGCTTGCCGTACACGGGCTCGCCCCAGCCTGGCGGCACGCCGGTGGCAATCACGTTGACCCGCGCGCCACAGGAATCGCCGGCCTTGCGCAACGCGTTGATGCGGGCCTCCAGCGCCGGCACCTCGGCCGCGACCGGCCAGAAGAACGGGTTGGACTCCACCACGTCGAAGTCGATCGCAGCGCCCGCGGGCAGGCCCGGCACCAGGTCGTCCAGCTGCGCCAGCCAGCCGTGCACTTCCACCGCGTGCCGCTGCCGCAGCCATTTTTTGGCGATTACCGCCGCCGCCACGCGCATGGTGGTTTCGCGCGCCGACGCCCGCCCGCCACCGCGCGGGTCGCGGATGCCGTACTTCTGCCAGTAGGTATAGTCGGCGTGCCCGGGCCGGAACGTCCGCGCGATGTCCGCGTAATCCTTCGAGCGCGCATCGGTGTTGCGGATCAGCAGCGCGATCGGCGTACCCGTGGTGCGGCCTTCATACACCCCGGACAGGATCTCCACGGCATCGGCCTCGTGCCGCTGCGAGGTGTAGCGCGACCGTCCGGTGGCGCGGCGCGCCAGGTCGTGCGCGAACTCTTCCGGAGCCAGCGCAAGGCCCGGCGGACAACCATCGACGACGCAACCGATCGCCGGGCCGTGCGACTCGCCGAAGGTGGTGACGCTCAGGATTTTGCCGAAGGTATTGGAGGACACGCTACGATCCGTGGTGGACAAGCCCGCCAAGCTTAGCGGTCGCCGGCGGCATCCGGTGCGGCCAGCCACGCCTCCGCCGGCAACTCGAACAGCACATCGTCCGCCTGCCCGTCGTGGCGGCGCATGCCCAGGCCTTCCAGCAGGCGCATGCAAGGGAAGTTGCCGGGCGCGACCCGCGCGATCATGAGCCGCTTGTGCAGGCCGCCGAGCGCGAAATCGAACATCACCTCGACGGCTTCGCGTGCGTACCCCCGACGCTGGTGCGCGGGCGCCAGGCTGATGCCCAGCTCCACCGTGGCGCTGTCCAGGAAATGCAGCCCCAGGTCGCCGACCAGTTCGCCCGAATCGCGCAGGCGGATGGCGCGCTGCCACCAGCTGCCGGGCGTATCGGGTGCGACGCCCTGCTGCGCGGCGATGAAGTGCGCCGCGTCCGCGACGGCCTTGGGCTTCCAGCCCTGCCAACGGCTGACGGCAGGGTCGCCGCGATAGCCAAACAGCGCCTCGGCGTCTTCCGCGCGCAGATCGTCCAGACGCAGCCGACGGGTGACGATTTCCATGCTCACCGGGACGCCGCGGCGCGGATCGCCGCCACGTGTTCGACCAGGTCGCGGCGTTCCAGCGCGAACACGCCCATCGGCCCGACCTTGAACTCGATCCACACGAACGGCACGTCCGGCAGCAGGGCCGCGAGCGCGTGCTCGCTTTCGCCGACCTCGACGATCAGCACGCCGGCGTCGGCCAGATGCTCCGGCGCGTCGCGCAGGATGCGCAATGCGATGTCCAGTCCATCGGCGCCCGCGGCCAGGCCCAGCTTCGGCTCGTGCGCGTACTCGCCCGGCAGCACGGCATATTCGGCGTCGGTGACGTAGGGCGGATTCGACACGACCAGGTCATAGCGCTCGCCGCGCAATCCCGCGAACAAGTCGGAATGCACGGCGCGCACGCGATCACCCAATTGATGCAGCGCGATGTTCTCGCGCGCCAGCGCCAACGCGTCGTCACTGATGTCGGCAAGGTCCACGCGCCACGCGGGGTTGTGCGCGGCCATCGCGATGCCGATACAACCCGAACCCGTGCACAGGTCCAGCGCGCGCGCCACTTCGCGGCCATCCAGCCACGGCGAAAAACCGTCCTCGATCAGCTCGGCGATGGGCGAGCGCGGCACCAGTGCGCGCGGATCGGACTTGAACGGCAGGCCGGCAAACCACGCCTCGCCGACCAGATAGGCCACTGGCTCGCGGGTCTCGATGCGGCGTTCGACCAGCGCCAGCACGCCGGCCTTCTCCGCGGCAGTCAGGCGCGCGTTGCCGTACGCGGGCGGCAGGTCAGGTGGCAGGTGCAGGCTGGACAACACCAAGTGGCTGGCCTCGTCGATCGCGTTGTCGTGGCTGTGCCCGAAGGTGAGGCCGGCGGCGCTGAAACGGCTGGCCGCGTAGCGGATCAGGTCGACGATGGTGGCAAGCTCGGCGGTCATGCGGGCGCATCCGAAAGCGCGCAGTATAGAGGTGG
>JAICHS010000141.1 GCA_025924775.1 Rhodanobacteraceae bacterium | reverse complement strand
CGCGATCGTCAACGGCGAGCTGGTGATGCTCGATACCACGGGCATGCCGCTGGCGAAGCTTGCGCGTGGTGGCCCGAATTGACCCGCTGGTCCTACTGATACGTCAGCGTATAAGTTGCAACCGCAGTGACCGCACCAGGCATCACCACGTTACTGGTTTGATAGTAGCGCGCAACGAACGGAAGATTGACCGTTGCACCTGGGATCGACCCTTCAGGGATTGCGTTGCCAAAAGTGATCGGGTTGGCCTTGCCATCCAGTATCTGGACGCCGACGCCCGTCGCCGGACTGGTTGCGGCGGTATTCCGGATGACGCCTTGCTTGCCAGGCTCCGGGTTGTTCGTATTGAGCGTGATGCTGAGCTGATCCCCCGTTGGGCAATTGGTCAAACTGATCTGGAAGGGTCGGGGACCCGTGGTCGAGTCGGTTCCGGCGAATGCGGCGGTGGTCACGGTCGGCAGCGTCACCGTGGTGGGGTCGACCGCGATCACGCATGGTTGGATGAAATTGACCGCACCGGATCCGCCAAGGTTGAATGTTTCGACGGTGAAGATTTTTCCACCGCCCAGCGTGAAATCCCATCGCACCAGCGGGCCGGTAGGCAACACTTGGTTGCCGCTGGGGATCGGGCCAGTGATCACGAGTTGCAATTGGAAGGGCGAGCCGATTGCGGCATTGGTGGCGCCGACGTCGGACGGGGATGGTTGAAGACCAAATGGCAGCAGCGCCGTGCCCGACTGCAGTATCCGGTATGACAACCAGGACAGGCTGGTGGGATACAGCGTGTTGTCGCCGGAGTTGGGCCCGGACCAGGTCGGCTGTTCGAGGCCATTCGGAACGTCGTTGCCGCAGGAGGAAAAACTGGGCGGGTTGACTGGCGTGACCGGTGGCGACGTCCACAACGGGCCGCTGGTGGCGCCGTTCTGCGGAACCACGATCTCACTGGGCAGCGTGAACGTGACGGTGCCACCGGACGGGCTGTTCGAGCTGCACGTGTGGTCGTCAGCGAAAACCGGGCCGGACATGACCATGATCGCCAATGCCAGCGCGGCCATGACGAGATTACGAATCCGCGAAAAGGCCTTCGCGCGGTTCGACTTTGCCGCTGGATCCATTGCGTGACCTCGTGATACAGCGCGGGCTGGCTGCGTGCAGCGTTGGCACACCCACACGACCGTCGAAGGCAGGTTGATGGGCATCTTCATGGTGCGTCCTCGGGTTGCGACGCGGTCACTGCGATCGCAGTGCAGGTGACGGCAATCGGCGGCTGCGCTTCCGCGTGTTTGCTTGATTCCGGAACGGCGTAGGCGAATGAACAGGATTGCGCGATGCCCTGCGCACCTTGCCACCGTGCACTCAACTCGCCGGACTTGCTGATTACGCGCAGCAGTGCCAATCCGCCCTGGCCGACGGTGCCGATGGATTGGCCTTTGGCGTCCTGGATCTCGGTACCGAAGGGCAGGGTTTTGCCGTCCGCGGTGTGGATGCGCGCGATCAGTGCCTGTCCGTAATGGCTCTTGAAATCCACCATGACGATCGCGCCCGCGTACGGCGCCACGTTGGCGCTGGTGGCGTCCAGTTGCACACCGAGCGGCAAACCTTGCGGATCGATCTGGATCTCGTCGAGCTGGTAAGGCGTGAGGTACGGCACCAGCGCGTAACCGAAATGATCCACGCGCACGCCCGGCGCGTTGAGGATGTGGGCGCCGCTGGCGCCGGGCACGTGCACGATGGCGGCGGTGTCGCCCAGCGGCTGGCCGAAGGTAACGCCACCCTTGTGCGCGACCAACGCGCCGCTGGCGCCGAAGGATTCCTGCGAATAACCGCGGCCCTTGCCGACGCTGGCGTTCAACACCGCGTACGGTCCGTTGTAGCCCGCGTTCACGCTGACGGCGCTGCCCGTGCCGCTGCTCGAATGCGACGCGCTGGCGCCGTACACGAACTGGTTCCACTGGCCGGCGGTGCCGTTCAGCACGGCCTGTTCCTGGCTGCCGTTGGCGTCGCTGTGGTTGAGGTTGACCGACAGACTAGGCGCGTGGGCCTGGTTGCCGAGCGGCAGGCTCGCGTTGACGAACATCTGGTTGTCGTAGCCGCCGAACTGGGTGCGTCCGCGGCTCAGGGTGATGCCGTAGGCGAGCCGCTTGAAGTGGTTGTTGTAACCCAGCTGGAACTGGGTATCGCGTCCATGCTGGTTCCAGTAGTCATTGATCGACGCATTGGCGTACAGCGAGCCACCCGTGTTGCCCAGCCGTTGGCTGAGCGTCAGGGTGAAGCGGTCTTTCTGCTGTAGCAGGCCCGTCGGCGTGAACAGGTTGTCGCTGTTGTACGCGGTGCCGGAAAGCGCCGCGCGCTGCGCCGGCGTGAGCAGGCTCAAGTCCGGCACGCCGTTGATCATCGGGATGTTCGAGGGCAGGTATTGCAGTGCGCTCAGGCCGCGGCGCGCGTAGTCGCGCGCGTACTCGGCATTCTGCAGGCTCATGAAACCGCTGGTGGAGTAACGGTAGGCTGCGACGGTGAGCGTGGTGTCGGTCTCGGGAATGATCTTGCTGTAGGTGACGCGCAGGCTTTCGCCATTGCGCGTGCCGTAACCGGGAATGGTGGCGTGGGCCTGCGTGACGTCCAGGGCCAGCGCACCAAGGCGCGTGTTGAACGCCGCGCCGGCGAGGACGGCGGCGTAGCCTTCCGAACCTTGCAGGCCCGTGTATCCGGTGACGAGGTTGTTGAAGCCGTGCTGGATCGTGGCCTGGACAACGCCGGGCTTGTGCCCGAGGCCGTTGTCGCGCAACTGGCCCACCGCCACGTCGAAGCGGGTGATCCCGGCCCGCAGCGACTGCGCCACCGAAGCATAGGGAAGCGTGAAACTGTGGGTGCGGCCGTCGGCTTCGGTGACGGTCACGACCAGATCGCCGCCATAACCGGCCGGATACAGATCGCGGATGACGAACGGACCGGGAGCGACCGTGGTCTGGTAGATCTGCACGCCGTTCTGGGTCACGCTGACCTTGGCGTTGCTGTCTGCCACGCCGCGCACCACCGGCGCATAGCCGCGCAGCGACTGCGGCAGCATGCGGTCGTCGGTGCCAAGTTGCACGCCGCGCAGGCTGAAACTGTCGAACACCGCGCCATCCGTGTAGCTGTCACCGATGGTCAATGTGGAGCGCAATTTGGAAAGGTCGCGGCGTACGTAGGCATTGATGTTCTGCCAGCGCCGCCGGCCCGGTTGGCTGGCCGTGCCGGATTGCCAACTGACGGTCGAATCCTGGCGGAAGTGCCACTGCCCGAGATTCAAGCCCGCGTTGAGTCCAAGATAGGTGCTGGTCTGGCTGTGGCCGTTGTTGCTGGTGTGGTAGGCATTGAGGTTGTAGTTCAGCAGGAAGGCCGGCACGCCCGCGTCCCACGCTGCCGGGTCGACATAGCCGCGCGGCATCTGGCCCATGTAGGCCTGTGGGATGCTGGCGTCCAACTTGAGGTCGCTCTGGTCGTACACCATCTTTGCGCCGGGTATCAGTTGCTCCAGCCGTACGCAGACGCCGGGTGTTTTCAGTTCCGCCGCCACGTCCGCCGCGGACTTCGCCGGGGCGAGACCCATGCGATCGAGCAAGCGCTGGTCGACGCAAGGCACCGCGCTGGCACCCGGCGTCGGGGCGGCAAAGCGCACGTCGAGCCGGCCGATCCAGTTCCGGTTGACGGAGACATCCACGTTGTAGATGCCTGGCAACACCAGGTTGCCATGCGCGAACCGCGCCAGTTCGGCGGCATTGCTGTCGCCACCGGCCAGCATGCTGCGATCGAATTCAGCGAAGCCACCGGCTGCCGCTGCGGCAGCGGCGTGCGCCGGTGCCGTCCATGCACTTCCGGCCAGTGCCACGGCACAGGCGAACGCGAGCGCGGCGTACCTCGGCACCGCGGCGTGCGTGCGACTGGCGCGGCTGCGCGTCATTGCACGACAACCCCCTTGTGGGTGTCGGCTGCGCCGTAGTCGTTGATCGTGGTGAAGACGAGCGGCGCGCCCGCGGCGGGCGCTTGCGCGACGCTTTTCAAACGCAGGCGCAGGTCGCCGAAGGGGGCGACCATCCCGTCGGCCCCTTCGATGGATTTGGGGCCCGCACCGAGCGACAGACTGCTGATGGTGATGTAGTACGGCGTGGGGTTGTGGACTTTCAGCGCAGCACCTTGGCCGGTCATGCGCTTGAAGATGAGCTTGTCGGGCGCCGTCAGCGCGTCGCCGGGCAACTTGGCCGGGCGATAGAAAAGTTTGATCCGGCTGCGGATGGCGAACTGCAGGTAGTTCTTGCCGGCCTGCTCGATGGCGGTGGGCTTCGGCGGAATCTCCAGCACGTTCAACCAGAACACCGATTCGTGGTCAGCGGGCAATGGCTTGGCGCCCGGCACGAACAGGATGCGCAGGCTCTGGTCCTTGTCGGGATCCATCCGGAACAGCGGTGGCGTGATCAGGAACGGCGTGTGGGCGGAGTCCGGCGTGGAATTGACGTCGCCGTCGTCGATCCACGCTTCGACCAGTGCAGGACGCGAGTTGTCGTTGGTCAGGCGGACCGTGGTTTCACCCTGGGCGGCGTTGAAGACCACGCGGGTACCGGTGATCACCACGCTGGCGTGGGCCAGGGGTGCGGCCAGGCACAAGGCGGCCGCGGCCGCGCAGAATGCGCGGGTCGGGATTTTCATGGGGTTGTCTCCAGTGCGGCCGGGCTGAGTGAACCCGCCGCGCGTGTCAGGTACCGCGCGGGGGGTGCTCGCCAGGCTTACTGGTAATTGATGACGTACTGGACCGACGTCGACATGGTGCCGGCCGTCGGTGTGGTACTGGCGACGTAGTACTGCGCCTTGTAGTTCAGCGTCGCGGTACCGGTGCTGCTCACCGCGACCTGGTCGGTGACGTTGGCGTTGCCCGTCGGTGCCGCAGTGCCGATCGTGAACGCGGCGTCGCTGCCATCCAGCAGTTGCACGTCCACGCCCGTCGCGTAGCCGGTGCCGACGGTGTTCTTCAAGCCACCGATGACCGACGCGTCGGCGTTGGTCGCGGAGTAGAACTGGGCGCCGACCTTGATCGGGCTGGCATAGACCGGGCAGTCGGTCAGATTCAGCGCGAACGCCGTGGCGCTCGCCCCGTACGCGCCGACGCCATTGGTCGCCAGCGCGCTCGTTTGCACGTTCGGCAGGGTGACGGTGAAGCTGCTGGTGCCGCTGTTGACGTTGCAGGTGTTGGTCAATACCTGTCCGTTGATGGTGATGGTGCCGCTGTCAGTCGCGTTGGCGGTTGGCGCGAGGGCCAAGGCGCCGCAAGCGACGGCAAGAGCGGAGGCCAGCAGGTTGGATTTCAGGTTCATGGGTTCAATCCCTCTGTTTAGGTTGATGCCCCGACTTTTCGGCTTGCGCGTCGGGTTCGGCGACCACAGGTACACGATCCATGCCAGCTGACGGCTCCGGAACAATTGATTACAAATGTGACGCAGTCGTCATATTTGTAACAGAATTGTGAAGCCGGTCAACATCGGGCATATTCGGCAAGAGAACTGGGTCTCGGGGGTGGTGTCGTGCGCCTGGTATTCGACGGGAGCTTGGGGAGGCCGGCTCCAACTTTCCGGCCTGGGCCAGAGAGACCCGTTCGTGAAGGTCGCGACCGGTTGACTTGTGGGCCGTTAGCCGCAAAAATACGCAGTCTTTGTGAAGCAAACCCATGAAACCCGGGTGTCCATGAACATCGCCGGGTTCTTCGTGTCGGTGTTCTTGATCCAGGATTCGTGGAGGGATACCCAGGCGGCCAACGGGGGCAGACTGTAAATCCGCTGGCTTACGCCTTCCGTGGTTCGACTAAGTTCGCCGGGAGCAACTTGAACGCGACGCGCAAGCGGCGCGTCCCGCAGGGCGAGCCCCATGGATGGGGCGAGTCATCCACCTCCCGACGCGATCAACGCAAGAGGTAGCGATAAAAATCGGAGGGATACCCAAGCGGCCAACGGGGGCAGACTGTAAATCTGCTGGCTTACGCCTTCGGTGGTTCGAATCCACCTCCCTCCACCATACGACCGGAGAGCGGTGAGCTCCACCTCCCTCCACCAGCTTCATGCAACGGCGCCAGCGAGCTCCGCCAGAGTCCACCCCCGATGCGGGAGTAGTTCAATGGTAGAACCTCAGCCTTCCAAGCTGATGGTGCGGGTTCGATTCCCGTCTCCCGCTCCATTGGAT
>JAICHS010000140.1 GCA_025924775.1 Rhodanobacteraceae bacterium | reverse complement strand
GATCGTCGAGAAGCCGGTGACGAACACGCCGACCGCGACCAGGATCACGTTGGTATTGGAGAACATCGTCGAGAACGGCGTGTAGAACGTCCAGCCGGTGTCGACGCCGCCCAGCAGCAGGCAGGCGATCGTGAAACAGCCGCCGATCACGAACAGGTACCAGCTTGCGAGGTTCAGGCGTGGGAAGGCGAGGTCGCGCGCGCCGATCATGATCGGCAGCAGGAAGTTGCCGAGCGTCGCGGGAATCGATGGAATCAAAAAGAACCACACCATCACCACGCCGTGGAAGGTGAAGGTCTTGTTGTAGGTTTCGGCCGACAGCAGCGCGCCCTGTGGCTCGACCAGGTTGATGCGAATCATCGCCGCGGCGACGCCGCCCATGATGAAGAATAGCGTGATCGTGATCGCGTACAGGATCGCGATGCGTTTGTGGTCGGTGGCGAGCAGCCAGCTCAGCAAACCCGACTTGTGCGTGTAGAAGCTGCGCGGCGGGCCCAGCTCCGGAAGGTCCGGCGTGATGACTGTGGCGTTCATGGCTTCGTTCCCTCATGCGCGGGCTGTACGCCAGGCTGGGTGGACTTGAGGTACGCGATCAGCGCCAGCACGTCGCCCTCGCTCAGTTCGCCGGAGAACGAAGGCATGATCGGCGCATAGCCGGCGACGATCTGCTTGTCGGGCAACATGATCGAATCGTGGATGTACAGGTCGTCGGCGGCCACGGTGGTGCCGTCGGACAGGTGCACGATGCGCCCGTAGATACCGTCGAGATCCGGCGCATGCACGGACGCATTCGCGCCGTGGCAGCCGCTGCAACCCTTGGCACGGAACAGCGCCGCGCCGCGCGCCGCGAGACTGGTGCCGGTGTTGTTGCGATCGAGCCAGCGCGCATACGCACGCGGTGGCATCACGATCACCTGACCACCCATCTTCGAATGATCGAGCCCGCAATATTGCGTGCAGTACAGCGTGTAGTCGCCAACCTGCGTCGCCGTGAACCACAGTTGCGTGTAGCGGTCGGGCAGCACGTCCTGCTTTACGCGAAACGCCGGCACGTAGAAGCTGTGGATCACGTCCTGCGAGGTCATCATCAGCCGGATCGGCACGCCCATCGGCACATGCAGCGTGTTGATCTCGCGCTGGCCCCCCGGATGCTGGATCTTCCACATCCACTGCTTGGCGACCACGTAAATGGTTTCCGCGTTCGACGGTGGCGTGCGGCTGTGCGCGTACAGCGTAAGGCTCCACACGAACACGCCCATGAAAATCAGGAACGGCACGACCGTCCAGGTGAGTTCGACCGGCAGCGTATCCTTCGCGAGATGCCGATCCGCGGGGCGGCCCTTGCGATAGCGGATGCAGAACACGAACATCACCACGAACACGCCGATCGCGACCACCGCGCACAGCCCGACCATCGCCCACCACAATTCGTCCAGCGGCCGGGCATTGGCGGATGCGTTGGGCAACAGGTGAAACCAGCCGCCGGAGTTCATGGTTGCGCTTCCTTGCGATGCGTCTCGGCGCGACGGAGGAACACCACGAATCCTGCCAGCAACATCGCGAACGAAATGCCGAGCCCCTGCATGATGCGGTGGATCGTGAGGGTGTAGCGCCCGGTGGAGGTGTCGTACTGGCAGCACAGCAGCACCAGCCGGTCGATGATGTTGCCGACGTGTCCGTGCGAGGCACCCACCAGCGCCAGCCGCAGGGTTTCGGCCGGGAACTTCACGCCGAACAGGTATTGCGAGACCTGGCCGTCGGGCGTCAACACGACGATGCCGGTCGCATGGTCGAACTGGTCGCTGCGTGCATCGAACATGTAGCGGAAGCCGATGCTGTGCATCAGCGGCGCGATGGACGCTTGGGTTCCGGTGAGGTAGTGCCAGTGCGCCACGCCGGCACCAGGATGGTTCGTCGCATCCATCTGTTGCGCATGTTGCGCATCGGCCGGTGTTTCGTGCGGATCGATGCTGACCAGTACCACGTCGAACTGCTTGCCGGGCGTGAAGCCGGTGCCGCGCACGCCGTTGGCCACGCCGGTACGCACCACGCTGCATAGGGTCTTGCAGCTGAAGTAGCCCGGAACCAGCAGCACGGGCTTGCCGCGCAACAAGCCGTGCAAGTGGACGGCGTTGCCGCTCGAATCGCGGAACACGGCATCCAGGGGTACCTGCGCGCCAAGTTCCTGGTCGAAACCGACGCGCTGGTGCAGGCCGGGCGGGGCGCGGACGTGGGTGGGTGGTGTCGCCATTGCGGGTGCAGGCGCCACGAGCATTACCAATGCAGCCAACAGCGTCATGGCCACGCCCGCAATGAAGCCGACCTTTTGCTTGTCATTCGGCCGAAAGCCGGACTGCAAAGGCAGGATGCCGGAGCGAACATCGACAAAGTCGAAGGCCCGCAGGACGGCGGATAGAGGATTGCGCCTCATTGCGGTATTCCCGGTGGGATCGCAGGTTTGGCGCTGCTCGAAGCCGATACCGGCGCCGCATGCGCACGCTGCTGCACGTAAATCTGCATCGCGCGCTGGATCGGAATGCGCGCGAAGTTGTGCTGCGTGTTCGTCCATGCGTAGCCGGACAACAGCGTCTGTTTTTCTGCCCGGAATTTCGCGAGGTCCGTTTGCGGATGCGCCTGCAGGCGCGGTTTCGGCGGAATCTCCGCCGGTTGTGCCACGATTTCCGCATGGTTCGGAATCACCGCGCGGGTCAGGATCAGGTGCAGGCCGACCGCGATCACGATCACGACCACCGCAAGCACACCGGCGCCTGTCAGGATCGTGCGGTAGTTGATCGCATCCGGTTCGTGGCCAAAGGGTTTTTCCATCGAGTCAGCCATGCGGGTGCTCCAGTTCGCCGCCAGCTGTTGCCGATGAAGTCCATGTGCTTCGTGCGGCGCGAAGCTGCCCGACCCACCCGCACCACCACAACGCGCCGATACCCACCGGTGCGCACAGGTCAGTCCAGCGCAGCGCAAAGCCGCCGGCGCGCAAGCCCGGCACGATCAACCAGAACGCGTCGGCGAAGCTGGCGACCAGCAGCATCACCGCGATCTTGCACAGCCACGCGGGGTTGCGTTTGGCGGCGCGTGAAAGCAGGACGGCGAACGGCAGCGCGAAATTGAACGCGACCAGAAACCACGCGAGGTATCGCCACGACGTGAGCGTGCGCAAGATGTACCACGCGTTTTCGTCGGGCAGGTCGGCAATCCAGATGGTCAGGTACTGCATGAACGCGAGGTACGACCACGCCAGCACGAACATCAGCAACATGTTGCCGAGGTCGTGTAGCACATCGGAGGAGACGACGGTGTCGCGGTCGCGTCGCGATGCGGCTACGGTGGTCGCCAGGGCGCAGGCCGCAAGCAGCCAGCCGGTCCCCACCATCATCCCGAACATCGACGAATGCCAGTGCGGTGTCAGCGACACGGCCCAGTCGACGGACGCCAGCAGCGAAGTGACGCCGAACACGATCAGCCCCGGCGCGGCGGTGCGGCGCGCGCGGACGCGGTCGCCAAGGTTGTGCGTGAAGGCGACCAGGCATCCAATCCACACCACGAAATAGACGACGGTGCGGATCACGAAAAAAGTATCGGCGAGATACCAGCCGTACGGTTGCGCGCCCGATGGGGATCCGGTCCAGGGATACAGCACGCGCGTCCATACCAGTACCGGGATTGCCGCAAGCGACATAAGCGGCAGCAATCGCGCGGCTGCGAGCAACGGCGGCCGGATGAAATCGCCCCATGCGCCGCCGGTGATCGCGTGGATCATCAGCAGCGCGAGGCTGCCGATGCTCAAGCCGGTAAAAAAGAAGAACGCGAACAGATACGAAAGCAACGCCTGCTTCGGTTCATGCGACAGCCCCAGCAGCAGGCATGCGACCAGCGCCACGATGCTGATCAGCAGCGCGAACCATTGCGCAAGGGTGCGGGGGAGCCAGGCGTTCATGACGAAACCCCTGCTTTTCCCTCTCCCTCCGAAACAGAATGCAGCGAGGTGGCGGGTGAGGGTTCGCGCAACGCGCGGCGCTCAGCTTCGTGCCGGACCCTCACTCCAGCGCTACGTGATCCGCGCTTTGCGCCGCCTTTCCCGGAGGGAGAGGGGTTCGCAGCTCGGGGGGTCGAGGCGCCCAGCTTCTGCAAATCCGCTTCGCTCAAATCCGACTTCGGCGCATGCTGGCTCAATTGCAGCGCGCGGATGTAGGCCACGATTGCCCAGCGGTCGTCCGGCGAAATCCGGTCGGCGTAGGGATACATCACACCGTAACCGTTGGTGATCACCTTGTAGAAGTGGCTGTCGGGCGCGTTGCGCAGCGCCGCCGTGTGGTAGCTCGGCGGATACGGGAACCCGCGTTCCGCGATCATCCCGTCGCCGTCGCCAGCGCGGCTGTGGCAGGGCGCGCAATAGATGTTGAAGCGCTGCCGCCCGCGCGATAACAGCTTGGGGGTGATCGGCAACGGGTTCGAGTAGCCGGGCGCAGCGGCTGCGCCCGCTTGGGCGAGCGGTTTGCCATTTGCGTCCACGCCGCTGACCGGGCCGGCCGGTGGCACCAGCGTGACACGATCCATGCGTCCGCTCGAAACGCCCGCAAGCGCACCGGCCGAGTAGGGTTGGGTGCCAGGCACCTGCGGCCGCGACGAATTGCCGTTCGCCCACAACGGACTCGACGTCAGCGGCTTGTACTTCGGCTGGTCGTACATCTCGTGCATGCCGCGTTCGCAACCGGCGAGCGCGCTCGTTGCGAGCGCGCACAACGCAACATTGCGCAAGAGGTGGACGCCCACCCGTCTCTTCAGGGCACCCTCTCCCGAAGGGACAGGGGGCGGCTTCGAACCTATCTCCCTTCGGAAGAGGCGGCGCAAAGCGCCGAGCGCGCGGCGCTGCAGTGAGGGTTCGGGATAGCGCCTAATTTTCATTCCTCTGCCACCTCGACCACCGAAAGCGGCGACAGCGTTTCCAGGAACCGTTGTGTCGCCAGCGGATCGAAGTGCGGATCGTCGCCGCGCACCAGCACGAAGAAACGGTCACTGGTGGCGCGTTCGAATTCATGGCTTTCGAACAGCGAATGACACACGCGCGGCAGCCGCGCGCCGAACAGCACGGCGCCGACGCCGAGCAACACTGCGCACAGGATCGTCATCTCCACCGCCGGTGGAATGAACGCGGGCCAGGAAAACGTCGGCCGCCCTCCGACGTTGATCGGGTAATTCACCGCCGCCGAATACCATTCCAGCCAATAGGTGAACGTGCCGCCGCCGATCGCGCCGATCAGCATCCAGAACGGCACCCAGTGGTGGCGCGCACCCAGCGCCTGGTCCAGTCCCTCGACCGGATAGGGCGAGTAGGCTTCGACGCACGACGCGAAGTAGCCGGCGTCACGTGTGCGCCGCACAGCCTCCAGCAGTTGCCGGTCATCGGCGAATTCCGCCAACAGACCGTGTAGACGCACGCTCATTGCTGCGCCTCCCCGCCGCGCCGCGTCGCGAGCAGCTTGCGCAGCTCGAACATCGACAGCATCGGCAGTAGCCGCGTGAACAGCAGGAACATGAAAAAGAACATTCCGATCGATCCGATCAGGAACGCGATGTCCCAGAACGTGGGCCAGAACATGCCCCACGCCGACGGCAGGAAACCCTCGTACAGGCTGGTGACGATCAACATGAAGCGCTCCAGCCACATGCCGACCAGCACGCCCAGCGCGATCACGAACACGGCGCCGGCGCTGCGGCGCACGCGCGGGAACCACAGCAACTGAATCGCCGCCACGTTGAACAGGATCGTGCCCCAGAACACCCACGCATACGGGCCGATCACGCGGTGCATCGTCATCGCCACGTCGTACTTGTCCATCGAGTAGAACGCGGTGAAGATTTCCGAGAAGTAGCTGTAGTCGACGAACAGGCCCGCGGCCAACATCATCTTGGCCATGTTCACGATGTGGCGTTCGGTCAGGTAGGCCTCGAAGCCGTACCATTTCCGCAGTGGGATGCCGAGCACCAACACCATCGCGAAACCCGAAAACAGTGCGCCGGCGACGAAGAACGGCGGGAAGATCGTTTCGTGCCAGCCCGGCACCAGGCCTTCGGAAAAATCTAGCGCCACCATGCTGTGCACCGAAAACACCAGCGTCACCGCGAGCCCGGCGGTGATGAGGTTGAATTTCTCCAGCCGCATCCAATGGCGCGCCTCGCCGCGCCAGCCCAGCGACAGCAAGCCGTAGAAGCGTGCCTGCATTCGGGTGGGCGCGCGATCGCGAAGGGTCGCGAGATCCGGCAGCATG
>JAICHS010000139.1 GCA_025924775.1 Rhodanobacteraceae bacterium | reverse complement strand
GCGCGCCCAGAAGCCGACGAACAGCGGCGACGACAGGCTGGTGCCGCCGTACTGCGCCGGGCTGCCATTGACGATGATGATGGCGCCGCTGTTGGGGTCGGCGTCAAACGCGATGTCGGGCACGCCGCGATATTGGCTGCCGGCGTTCTGGCCGACGCCCACCTGCCAGCTGGGAATCGGTTCGAAGGTGCTGGGGCTGCCGCCGGTACCGGACCACACGGTCTCGCCTTGCCAGGTCGTCGTCGTGGCGTTCAGCGTGGTGCCGCCCACGGCCACCACGTACGGCGAACTGGCCGGCCAACTCGGGGTGGTGCCTTTCGGGCCACCACTGCCACTCTTGCCCGCGCCACGGCACTCGTTGGAACCAGAATCCCCCGAAGACACCGAGAAGGTCTGCCCCTGCGCATCGGCTTGCTGGAACAGTGCGTCGGCGGCCGCGGCAGAACCGTCCTGCTCGGCATAGACCTCGCATTCACCCAGCGACACGTTGATGACCTTGGCAACGTTCGCATTCACCACGGTGTTGAAGTCGGCCACCATGCTGGAATTCAGCAGCGTCGGAATGTTGTAGAACACGATCTTGCCGACCTGGCCGCCGCCCATGCCGACGATGTCCTGGCTGTCGAGATCCCACTCGGGCGTGCCGCTGATGTCGGTACCGGTGCCGCCAGTGTTCACGATCTGCGTCGTCACCGTCGACAAGCCACCCTGCGAGGTGAAGGTGTCGAGATCGGAAAGCGTCTGCGTGAGGTCCCCGTTGGAGATGATGCCGACCGTCACGCCCGCCGCCGTGGGCAGGCTGGCACCGCCGTATATCGAGGGGAACTGGGTCGGGTTGTGGCCGATGATCGAACCACCGCCACCACCGGGCTTGCCCTTGGCGATATGCGGCACGTGCACCGTCTGCAGTCCAAGCACCCCACTCACGCCGCGCAGCGAAGCGGGAATCGACACGTCGGTCGAGTTGGCGAACGCGTTGCGCCCATCATGAGTGTGCACCCGCACCACGTTCGTATGGAACGCGGACTGCACTGTCGCCGCCGGCGCGGTCGCGGAAACCAGTAGGCGATTGGACGATATGGCGATGTCGGAGAAGCCATGCTGCTTGAGCCACGCCGCCACGGCATTCGCGTCCGCCTCGCTCGGTCCATACTGCGCGGTGAACTGCGCCTGCGTCAGGTTCGGATGGTCGGGATTGGCGATGAAAGCGCGCAGTTGTGCCTCGTTGCGCAACTGCAGCGAAACCGAGACGCGCATGATCTGCGACAGGTTCATCGGGCCCGACACGATGTCGCCTGTGTGCAAGCGGGTGGCGTGCGCCGCCACCATGGTTCTCGAAGCGCTGGCAGAAGAAGCTGCCGCGAGCGCGGTGGTGGCCACGGCGAGGCTCAAAGCCGTGACCAATGTCTTCACAGGGAAATTATTCGCCATCACAGTCTCCTCAGGATGGAAGAATGGCATGGCCGCGCGGCGAATTCCCGCACTCGCGACGCAAAATCCGCGCACTTGCGCACTTGAATTGCGGCGTCGCGCCGCCCGACCTTGCCTGCCGCCGCAGGCGTGAGGATCCGCGCCGTTGCGGATCGTTCCCGGGCAATCGTCCCGGAAGCCTTCGAGCCTAGTGCCGCACTGGAGGGCTGTCATGCTGCATCGCACACCGGCAACCCCACAGCCTGCTGGCAAAAAAAGAGCCCGGCGGATGCCGGGCTCGGAATCGAAGCAGGCCGTGCGACTCAGAGCGACGCGGCCGCCTGGCTCATGATGATGCTGCCGAAACCGGTGGTGTAATCCCAGCCCGGCGCCGCGCTTTCACCGCCGTTGCTGCCGGAGGTGACGTCGTGGAAGGCCGCGGCCGGCAACTGGTAGAGCTTAGGCGCGGCGAAGCCGATGCCGGTGCCCTTGGCGGCGATCATGCGCGCCCAGAAGCCGACGAACAGCGGCGACGACAGGCTGGTGCCGCCGTACTGCGCCGGGCTGCCATTGACGATGATGATGGCGCCGCTGTTGGGATCGGCATCGAAGGCGATATCGGGCACGCCCCGGTACTGGCTACCCGCATTCTGGCCAACGCCCACCTGCCAGCTCGGGATCGGCTCGAAGGTACTGGCGCTGCCACCGGTATCGGACCAAACCGTCTCACCTTGCCAGGTGCTGGTGGTCGCATTCAACGTGGTGCCGCCCACGGCGACCACGTACGGTGAACTGGCCGGCCAGCTCGGCGTGGTGCCTTTCGGGCTGCCACTGCATTCGTTGGAACCCGAATCGCCCGTAGACACCGAGAACGTCTGCCCCTGCGCATCGGCTTGCTGGAACAGTGCGTCGGCGGCCGCGGCAGAACCGTCCTGCCGGGCATAGGTTTCGCATTCACCCAGCGACACGTTGATGACCTTGGCAGCGTTCGCGCCCACCACGGTGTTGAAATCAGCCACCATGCTTGAATTGGCGAGCGTCGGGATGTTGTAGAACACGATCTTGCCGACCTGGCCGCCGCCCATCCCGACGATGTCCTGGCTGTCGAGATCCCACTCGGGCGTGCCGCTGGTGTCGGTACCGGTGCCACCGGTGTTCACGATCTGCGTCGTCACCTGGGCCAGGCCGTTCTGCGCCGTGAACGTATTCAGGTCGGACAGCGTCTGGGACAGGTCGCCGTTCGAGATGATGCCCACGGTCACGCCAGCCGCGGTCGGCAAGCTGGTGCCACCATAGATCGACGGGAACTGGACCGGATTGTGGCCGATGATCGAACCGCCGCCACCGCCGCCCGGCCTGCCCTTCATGACGCGCCCAACCGGGTGCGGCACATGCACGGTCTGCAAGCCGATCACGCCGCTCACCCCGTGCAGCGACGCCGGAAGGGACGCGTCGACCGAGTTGGCGAATGCGTTGCGGCCATCGTGGGTGTGTACGTGCACGAGGTTGGTGTGGAAGGCGGACTGCACCGCCGCCGCGGGCGCGGTCGCGGAAACCAGCAGGCGGTTGGACGCCACGCTGATGCCAGAAAACCCGTGCTGCTGCAACCAGGCCACGACCGCATCGGCGTCGGCCACAGTCGGCCCGTACTGCGCCACGAACTCCGCAGGCGTCAGGTTGGGGTGGTTCGGATTGGCGATGAACGCCTGCAGTTGTGCCTCGTTGCGCAATTGCAGCGCAACCGATATGCGCATCGGCTGGGCGAGGTTCATCGGCCCCGTCACGACATCGCCGGTATGCAATGCCGAGGCGCGCGCCACCACCGTGGTGCCCGCGGGCACCGCGGCGCACGCCAGCGAAGACACGGCAAGCCCCAAACCCACGACCAAGCCCTTCAACCGGAACTGGTTCGACATCGAAGTCTCCTTTGAATATGCACCAAACGGGATCGAGCTTGCAGGCGAGCACGTGCGACACGCGGGTGCGGCCATCACTGGCCCGGGCTCCCCGTACCACACCGGTCCGACCATCCACGTTTGCATGCACAAGGCATGAAAGTTCGATGCTTTGAAGCCGCCCGCCGCGCCCTCACGCGGACAGGTTCGCTGACGCTAGCCGCGTGGGTCAGGGCTGTCACGCTGCAACGCAGCACGCGCCGGAACCGGGTGGCCGCCCGCCGTCCGGCGGGTGCGCCAGCCCCAAAACAGGCCCGGCCGCGAACGGCCGGGCCCAACCCTCCGTTGGCAGGGAAAGCCCACGAATGGTCCCTGCGCGATGCGACGGGACCTTCAAGACGTCCTCAGAACGTCATGTTCCATCCATTGAGCGTGCCGTAGTCACCGCCATCACCCCAGACGTCGTCGTCGATCACCTTGAGCTTCCAGGTACCGTCGGCCAGCACCGACGAGGCATTGACGCTGTAGGTCTTGTCGATGTTGCCGTCGTTGTTGTAATCGGGGTACTGCAGGATCGCGTACGCACCGTTCGGCGCATACAACACGATCTCGAGATCCCCCGACCAGTTGTGCGTGATGTTGACGTGCACCGGCAGGTTTGACGGCGCGTCGCCCGACTCGCCGGTCACGCCGATCTGGCTGGTCACCGTGGCGTTGTCGGCAATCGGATACACCGTATTGTTCGAGAACGTCCCGCCCGTTGGCGGCGGTGGCGGCGGCGGGGGTGGCGGGCTCACGCCGCCACCCCCAGCCACGTTGGCGACGAAGTTCGCGATATTGATCGAGCCGAAGCCGGTGGTGTAGTCCCAGCCAACCGCGGCCGTCTCGCCACTGTTGTTGCCCGAGGTCACGTCGTGGAAATCGCTCGCGTAATGCGACGCGGCGTCGGCGTAGATCAGCGGCGCGGCAAAACCCAGGTTCGGATTCGCGGCCAGGGTGCGGGCCCACACCCCCACGAACAGCGGTGACGCCAGGCTGGTGCCGCCGATCTGCTGCGTGGCGCCGTCGACGATCACCGTGGCCCCCGAAACCGGGCTGGCGTCGAACGCGACATCGGGCACGCCGCGGGTCGTGTGGCCCGCATTCTGGCCAACGTTCTGCTGCCAGCTCGGCATCGCCTCGAAGGTCGAAGGACTGCCGCCCGTCGCGCCTTCGTTGCTGCTGAGGTTGTTCCAGACCGTTTCGTTTTCCCAGGTGCTGCCCGAGGTGTACAGCTCGGTGCCGCCCACCGCGACGACGTATTGCGAGTCGGCCGGCCAGCTCGGCGTGGTGCCACCGTCGCCGCACTCGTCGGCACCGGAGTCACCCGAGGACACCGAAAAGGTCATGCCCTCGGCGTCGGCGGCCTTGAAGACGCTGTCGCCGGTGGCGGCGCCATTGGTCTCGGAACCGGTCTCGCAACCGCCGATCGACACATTGACGACGCGCACGACGTTGGCGCTTTCGGCCGCGCTGAAATCATCGACCAGATCCTGGGTGGTCAACGAAGCGGTGTCGTACAGGTACAGCGCCTTGACGCCGCCGGAAATGCCGACGATGTCCTGGCTGTCGAGATCCCACTCGCCATCGCCGCTGGTGTCGCTGCCGCCACCATCGACCTTGACCACGTTCATCGGAATGCTGGGCAGGCCGTTCTGGCTCAGGAACGACTTGAAGTCGTTCTGCACGTTGGCCATGCTGCCCTGCGTGATGATGCCGACGTTGATGCCGGAAGCCGTCGCGGTGGACCCGGCGTTGTAGATCGCGGCGAACTGGGTCGGGTTGTGGCCCGTCGCACTGCCGGTGGCCTGGGTATGCGCCAGCACGTGGAAGCGGTGCACGTTCTGCAGACCGAGCACTTCGTTGACCACCCCGTTCAACCGGTTGGGAATCCGCGCTTCGGTGGAGTTGGCAAACGCCATGCGCCCGTGTTTTGTGCGCACGTTGACCATGTGGGTGTGGAACGCCCTCTGCACGATCGCGACGGACGCTTCACCGGACACCAGCAGGTTGTCGGGCGTCACCTGGATGTTCGTGAACCCCTGTTGGCGCATGAACGCCTTGACCTGGTCCACCTGCGCCTGGCTGGGGCCGTACTTGGCGACGACCTCCGCATGGCTCAGATTCGGGTGGTGCGGGTTGGCGATGAATGCATCCAACCGCGCCTCGTTGCGTAGGTGCAGCGACAGCGTCACGCGCATGTTTTGGGTCAGCGCCATCGCGCCGGTCACCACGTCACCGGTTCGCAGCGCGGTGGCGCGGGTGACTACGGTGGTGGCGGCGAGGACAGTGGAAGGCGTTGCTGCAAACGCTGCCGTGCCGGCAGCCAGGCCCATGGCAACGACCAGGACCTTCAATCTGAGATTGCTTGGCATCACGGACTCCTGCAGGTTGGGGACATGCATGGCCGTGTGTTGCGAGCACGCGTCCATGCGGCGCAAATCCGCCATGCATACTCCCCACCTGGCGACACTGCGGCCGCCAAGCCCTGCTTGAACCCCTGCACTCCAAACGCCTGACAGCGTTGGTGCGGACCGTCCGGATGACGCCCTCACGCCAGCGAACGCCGGGCAACCTAGACAACCGCGAAGACGACGTCACGCTGCATCGCAGCAACGCATTCAGGCTGCAGACAGCCCGCATGTCCACCCGGTCACAATTTCACGCAGACGGCAAAGCCGGGCCAACCGGGCCAGCCGTTCACCCGAGGCGGTTGCACACGCGGATCTGGCGCAAGCGCGATCGCCGCGCCGGCGGCCTCACATCATCCCGGTCTGCAGCTTGGCCTCGTCGGACATCATCGACTGGTTCCACGGCGGATCGAACACCAGGTCGATCTGCGCCTCCTTGATCGTGGGAATCAGCTCGAGCTTGGTGCGCGCGTCCTCGACCATGATGTCGCCCATGCCGCACCCGGGTGCGGTCAGCGTCAGCTTGACGTAAACCTTGCGGGCGCCGTCGTCCATGTGCTCCATC
>JAICHS010000138.1 GCA_025924775.1 Rhodanobacteraceae bacterium | reverse complement strand
TGCCGCAGCTGCCGCTGTCGCACCAGTTGGCCACCATCAAGACCGACGTCGAGCTGGACGCCGGGCCGCGCGACCTCAAATTGCGTACGCGCGACGTGGACACGCTGCGGGAGATGTACGCGCGTTACGAATTCCGGCAGGCGTTGAAGGAGCTGGACGAAAAGGGGCCCGAAAAGGGGTCGGGTTCAATTTCGCAGATGGATACGGGGTTGCCGAAGGAGGAGCAGGCGAAATTGAGCCTGACCCCAGTTGCTGCGGCTGGCACCCCCGGTTCATACGACCTCGTCACCACCCAACAGCAACTCGACGCCTGGCTCGCGCGGCTTCGCCACGCCGACCTGATCGCCTTCGACACCGAAACCACCTCGCTCGACCCGATGCGTGCGGACTTGGTCGGATTGTCGTTTTCCGTCACGCCCGGCAAGGCCTGCTACATCCCGGTGGGGCACGACTACCCGGGCGTGGGCGGGCAGCTCGACCGCGACGCGACGTTGCAGGCGCTGCGGCCGATCCTGGAAGACGCCAAACGCCCCAAGGTCGGCCAGCACGCCAAGTACGACTGCAACGTGCTGTCGCACTACGGCATCGAGGTGCGCGGCATCGCGTTCGACACGATGCTGGAATCCTACGTGCTGAACGCCACCGCCAACCGTCACGACATGGACACGCTGGCCAAACGCTGGCTGGATTACGACACGGTCCATTTCGAGGACGTCGCCGGCAAGGGCGCCAAGCAGATTTCGTTCTCGCAGGTCGATCTGGACACGGCCTGCCGCTACGCCGCCGAGGACGCCGACGTCACCCTGCGCCTGCACCAGGCGCTGTGGCCCGAACTGCAAAAACAGCCCGGCCTGCAACAGGTGTTCACCGACATCGAAATGCCGCTGGTGCCGGTGCTGGCGCGAATGGAGCAGCGTGGCGTACTGATCGACATCGCCGCGTTGAAGCGGCAGGGCAACCAGCTGGGCAAGCACATGCACGCGCTGCAGGGCGAGATGCAGAAGCTTGCCGGACACGAGTTCAACGTCGATTCGCCCAAGCAGCTGCAAGCCCTGTTGTTCGACGGGCTGGGATTGCCGGTGAAGCTCAAGACGCCCACCGGCCAGCCTTCCACCAACGAAGAAGCGCTGGAGGCCATCGCCGACCAGCACGCGCTGCCGCGCCTGATCCTCGACTACCGGCAGGATGCGAAGCTGCGCTCGACCTATACCGACAAGCTGCCGGAAATGGTCAATCCGCGCACCGGCCGGGTGCACACCAGCTACCACCAGGCCGCCGTCGCGACCGGGCGCCTGTCATCGACCGACCCCAACCTGCAGAATATCCCGGTGCGTACCGAGGAGGGCCGGCGCATCCGCGAGGCCTTCATCGCGCCGGAAGGCTGGCGCGTGCTGGCAGCGGACTATTCACAGATCGAACTGCGGATCATGGCGCACATGTCGGGCGACCCCGGCCTGACCCGCGCGTTCCGGCACGACCAGGACGTGCACCGCGCCACCGCGTCAGAAGTGTTCGGTGTCGCGCCCGACCAGGTCACACCCGACCAGCGTCGCGTGGCCAAGATGATCAACTTCGGCCTGATGTACGGCATGAGCGCACACGGCCTCGCGCAGCGCCTCGGCATTCCGCGTGCCGAGGCAGCGGGCTATGTCGCGAGCTATTTCGAGCACTACCCGGGCGTGAAGACGTTCATGGACACGACCCGCGAGCAGGCCAAGCGCGACGGCTACGTGGAAACCCTGTTCGGACGCCGGCTGTACCTGGAAGCCCTGAAGTCCCGCAACGCCGCGCAGCGCGCCGGCGCCGAACGCGCGGCGATCAATGCGCCGATGCAAGGCACGGCCGCGGACATCATCAAGCGCGCGATGATCGCGATCGACGGCTGGCTGCGCGAACGCAAGGACGATGCCCACATGTTGATGCAGGTCCACGACGAACTGGTGTTCGAAGTGCGCGACGACGCCGTCGACGCGGTGCGCGACGGCGTGCGCGAACGCATGCAGGGCGCGGCAGAACTCGACGTGCCGCTGCTGGTCGGAATCGGGGTGGGCGCGAATTGGGGCGAAGCGCACTGAGGTTGAGGCTCGCCGACGCGGCTCGCCTGACGCGCTCGGCCCGTGGCCGCTTCTCCTCCGCAAGTGCACCCCTCACCCCTTGCCCTCTCCCGCACAAGCGGGAGAGGGAGAGCGATCGTCGCGCTGCGCGCGACAACGGTATTGAATGGGGCGGGGCAATTGTGACTTTTTTGTGACAATGCCACGCCGTTTGGACGTCCAAACCCTGCCGGAAGTCATGCTTTGCCGGATGCGTGAACGCTCTCTGAATCCGCGCGAAAAAAGACTTTGAACTTCCAACCCGGAGCCCCATCTAAGGCTTCGGACGCACGCAACGGCGTCCCGGTTCACTCACCTCCCTGAGCGAACCCCCGAGGTCAGACCCCTCCCCAGGTTTGGCTTCGCCGCCCCGAGAGCTCCCCCCTGGCTCTCGGGGCATTTTATTTCTGGGTCCCACGTCCACCATCCCACGCCTCATCCGGCGCGCACCGCCATGCGGGCTCCAGGGTGTCCCTTGGGGGCATTTTGTTTCTGGCAGCGGAATCCGCTACGGCGGGCGCAGGGTGGCTGCGAATGGCAGCCACCCCACATGCACGCCCCCGTGCGGCATCACGCCGAAATCGCCAGGCGCTCGGAGCGATACACCCATGCGGTGGCCACGCCCAATAGTGCCGAAACAACAAACCCGCTGACCAGCGCCAGTCCGATGTCGCCCACGCGCACGACCTCGCCGCGCAGCAGGTTGCTGATTCCCACCTGCTGGGCCAACAGCGGCACCGCGTACATCCAGTGCGCCGGCTTCACCGGCAGCACCATCATCAGGACCGACGGCAGGATCGGCAGCAGCATCAACAGGCCGAGGTAGGTTTGCGCTTCGCGATAGCTCTTGGCGAACGCCGCCACCAGCGTTTCCAGCACCGCGAACAACGCGATCAACGGCAGCTCCAGCAGGATCGCGTCGGCGATGAATCCGGCGCCGAGATCGAACGCCATGCCCAGCTTTTCGGCCGGCAGAAAGTGCCCCGCAATCGAGAACGCCACGGCCTCCAGCACCAGGCTGGCCAGCGAAAACGCCGCGATCGCGCCCAGCTTGCCCGAAAGGATGCGCCAGCGCGCCACCGGGTTGGCGAACAACGGCTCCAGCGACTGGCGTTCGCGCTCGCCCGCGGTCAGGTCGATCGCGAGATACATGCCGCCGATGTAGATCGCCAGCACGAAGAAGTACGGCAGGATGCCGAGCAACATGCCGGCGCGCGACTGCGGCGTGGACTGGTCGCGCTGGCTGACCACCAGCGGCGTCGCGACACTGGGCGCAAGGCCGCGGGCCAGCAACCGCAACGCGCCCTGCTGCTTGTCGTAGAGCCTCAGCATGTCCTCCAACCGGTTGCGCGGGGTGCTGGCGTCCTGCTGCGAGGCGTCATAGATCACCTCGACCTGGGCCGGCTGGCCGTGGCTCCAGGCCTTGCCGAAGTCGGCGGGGATCCGCAGCACCACGTCGGTGTCGCGGTCGCGCACGGCCTTCTCGGGGTTGGCCAGTGGCGGCTGCGGCACCAGGCCCTGCTGCTTCAGGGCGTCGATCAGGTTGGGCGCGTACTGGGCGCCGATCACCGGCACCTTCAGCGGCCCCTCGGCCTTCTGCATCTGCTGGTTGATGATCACGTTCATCAGCACCACGAACATGACCGGCCCGATCAGCGGCCCGTAGATCAACGCACTGAACACGGTGCGCTTGTCGCGCAGGTTTTCGCGGACTTCCTTCCACCATACGGTCAGCATCGCGCTCATGCGGCCAGCCCTTCTTCACTGCCGATCAATTTCACGAAGGCGTCCTCGAGGTTGGCCTCGCCCGTCTGCGCGCGCAGCGCGTCGGGGGTTTCGTCGGCCACCACGCGCCCGGCCGCGATCACCACGATGCGGTCACACAGCAGCGCGACCTCCTGCATGATGTGGCTGGAAAACAGCACGCAACGGCCCTCGGCCCTGAGGTTGCGCATGAACGTGCGCAGCCCGCGCGTGGCCATCACGTCAAGGCCGTTGGTAGGTTCATCCAGGATCACGTTCCTGGGGTCGTGCACCAGCGCGCGCGCGATCGCGGTCTTGACGCGCTGGCCCTGCGAGAAACCCTCGGTGCGGCGGTCCAGGATGTCGCGCATTTCCAGCGCGTCCACCAGCTGGTCGCGACGCTGGCGCAGCACCCCGGTGGCAAGCCCGTGCAGGCGCGCGAAGTAGTCGATGTTCTCGCGCGCGGTCAGGCGCTTGTACAGGCCGCGGGCATCGGGCAGCACGCCCAGCCTGCGACGCACCGCGATCGGGTCGGCCGCGGCGTCGATGCCGTCCACCAGCACCTGCCCGGAATCAGGCTTCATCAGCGTGTACAACATGCGCAGGGTGGTGGTCTTGCCGGCGCCGTTGGGGCCAAGTAAGCCGGTGATTTCGCCGTCGCGGGCGCTGAACGTGACGCCGTCGACGGCCTTCACCTCGCCGAAGGTCTTGTGCAGATCCTTCACTTCGATCATGGCGCGGCTCCGTTGAAGTTCACGAATGCGGGAATCGGCCCGAGCTTGTCGAGGCACTGGGCGTCCAGTTGTTTCGGCTGCAATGTGTCGATGAAGTCGTCCACCAGGCGCGGCATGCAGCCGGCGTTGATGGCCTCGGCGTGCCCCAGTCCCTTCACCGTCAGCGCGCGGCCATCGGTCAGGCCCTTCAACACCGCATCCGCGTACGCCGGCGGCGTCACCGGGTCGCGTTCGCCCGAGATCAGCAGCGTCGGGATCGACGACTTGAACGGCGCATGGAAATCCTTTGGCATGGGGTTGTGCGGCCACACCTTGCACTCGGCGATGAACGCCTTGATCAATGCCTGGCCCAGCAGCAGGCCTTCGTCCTGCGGGCGCGGCGTCAACAGCGACGCGTCCTCGCTGCAGATCACCGACATCTGCATGCCGCCTTCGATCGACGCCGACAGGTCGCCCGTGATCAGCTGGGACTGCCCCATCAGCGGCGCATAGTTGCCGTGCGCGGCCTCGGTCACGGCCAGCGGCAGCAGCGCCTGGGTGACGCCGCTGTAGGAAAACAGGCGCACCACGCCCGCCAGCGCGTCGGCAGTCAGGGTCCGCGTGACCGGCTTGTAGGTGTGGGGATCCGCGAACGTCACCTGCGGCGCGGGCGCGGCCTTCAGCTTCGCGTACAACTGATGGACGGTTGCGTACCAGTCGCCGAAGGCCTGCTTGCAGGCGGGGGTTGCGTCGCACGCCGCCGCTTGCAGCTTCAGCGAACGCTGCAGGTCGGTCGCGAAGGTTTCACCCAGGACCAGCGGATTGGGCACCACGCCATCCAGCACGATGCTGCGCACGGCATCCGGGTGTGCCGTCGCATAGTGCTGGGCCATGCGCGTGCCGTAGGACACGCCGATCAGGTCGAGCTCGGGCGCACCCAGCGCCTGCCGCACCGCTTCCAGGTCGGCCACGGCATCCGTGGTGGCGTAGTAGCGCGGGTCGGACGCCTTGCCGACTTCCTGCGCGCACTGCGCCAGCCATTGCACGCGTTGCTCGATGCCGGGTTCGGTGTCCTGTTGCTCCTTGGCCAGCTTTTCCAGCGCCGGGCATTCCAGCGGATGCGAGTCACCGGTGCCGCGCTGGTCCAGCAGCAGCACGTCGTGGTGCTTGCGCAGCGGCGCGAACCCCGGCGCCAGTTCCGGATACGTCTGGATCGCCGATTGCCCAGGCCCACCGGCCAGGTACACCACCAGATCCTTCGCCGGCACCGCCGAGCTGCTTTTGAGGATCGCAAGTTTCAGGTCGATCCGGCGCGACTTCGGGTCGGCGCGGTTTTCCGGCACCGGGAACTTCGCGCAAAACGCCGCCACCGTCGCCGCGGAATGCGGGCGTTTCAGCTCGCACGCGGTCAGCGTGAGGCTGCCCATCCGCAGCGTCGCGGGCGGTGCCGGTTTGACGGGCGCGGTGGGCGTGGCCGTTGATGCCACGGCGCTGGTGGCCGGCGCGGCAGCAGCCGGTTGGCGGTGCTGCTTCGACCACCACTGCCAACCGAACACGGCCACCAGGACCACCACCGCGACGATGCGCATCAGCATGCGCGAATTCAGTTTCATTCAGCGTCCCTCATCCGGTTCGAACATCGATTCGATGTGTTGCTTGAACAGCCTTGCCAATTTGAAGGCGAGCGGCAGGCTAGGGTCGTACTTGCCGGTTTCGATCGCGTTGATGGTCTGGCGCGACACGTCCAGCTGCTCGGCCAGGCCGCCCTGCGACCAGCCGTGCGCCTCGCGCAATTCACGCACGCGGTTCTTCATTGCGCCCGGTTCC
>JAICHS010000137.1 GCA_025924775.1 Rhodanobacteraceae bacterium | reverse complement strand
GGCGTGCGAGGTGCGCGCGGTGAATTCGCGCTTCCTGGAAACCGGCGTGCGCCTGCCCGACGAACTGCGCACGCTCGAGCCGCAGGTGCGCGAGTGCATCGCCGCGCGCCTGGCGCGCGGCAAGGTGGATGCGACGTTCCGATACCGGCCGCCCGCGGCCGCGACGGACCTGCTGCTGGACCAGCGGACCGCGACGCAGCTGGCCGCGGTGGCGAACGGGTTGAAGGCGAATTTCCCGCAGCTCGCGACCGACTTCGCGGGGCTGCTGGATTGGCCGGGCCTGCTGGTGAAGCCCGAGCTGGACCAGGCCGGGTTGGCCAAGGCCGCGTTGGATCTCCTGGGCCGCACGCTGGATGAATTCGTAGCCGGGCGTGCGCGCGAAGGCGAAAAGCTGGCGGCCGCGCTGCGCGAGCGGCTGGACGGCATCGCCCGCATCGTGGCCGAAGTGCGCGCGCTGCTGCCCGTCATCCGCGCCGCGCTGCGGGCGAAGCTGGAGGCCAGGCTGGCCGAGGTTGCGCGCGACGCCGATCCCGGGCGGCTTGAACAGGAACTGGTGCTGCAGCTGTCACGCATGGACGTGGACGAGGAACTGGACCGGCTGGATGCGCACGTGGGCGAGGCGCGCCGCGTCCTGCAGCTGGACGAGCCCGTGGGCCGCCGCCTCGATTTCCTGATGCAGGAATTCAACCGCGAAGCCAACACGCTGGCGTCCAAATCGGTCGATGCGCGCGCGACCTGCGCGGCCGTTGACCTGAAAGTGTTGATCGAGCAGATGCGCGAACAGGTGCAGAACCTCGAATGAGCGGCAAGCTCTTCATCGTGGCTGCGCCCTCGGGGGCCGGCAAGTCCACGCTGGTGAACGCGCTGCTGGCGCGCGAGCCGGGCATCGTGCTGTCGATTTCGCATACCACGCGCGCACCGCGTGCGGGCGACGTCGATGGCGTGCAGTACCACTTTGTCGATCGCGCGCGCTTCGAGGCGATGATCGCGCGCGGCGAGTTCCTGGAGCACGCCGAGGTCTTCGGCAATTACTACGGCACGTCGCGCAGCGCGGTGGAGCCAATGCTTGCGACTGGCCGCGACGTGCTGCTGGAGATCGACTGGCAGGGCGCGGCGCAGGTGCGCCGGGCCATGCCAGGCTGCGTGTCGATTTTCATCCTGCCGCCCTCGCGGGGCGAGCTGGAGCGCCGGCTGCGCGCGCGTGCGACGGACAGCGAAGCCACCATCGGGAAACGCCTGGCCGCGTCGCGCGGGGAACTGCGCCACGCCGGCGAGTTCGACTGCATCGTGGTCAACGATGATTTCGAGGACGCCGTCGCCGCGCTGCAGGCGATCGTGCACGCCGCGCGTACCGAACGGCCGTTGCCGGGCGATCGCCACGCCACGCTGGTCGCGCGCCTGCTGGCCTGAACGCCGGCCCGCGCGGTATCGCGGCGGCATCCCGTTTGGCGGGCGGCTCCACTATCCTTGCGGGCTGTGTATTCAACCTTTGCATAATGCGATGACCGTCGCCGTGGCCGAATCCGGATCGCCAAGCGATGCCTTGGTGCAAGTGCGCGACCTGCGCACGCGCCTCGGTGCCAAGCTGATTTTCGACGGGCTGGAGCTTGCGGTGCCGCGCGGCAGCGTCACCGCGATCATGGGGCCGTCGGGTACCGGCAAGACCACCCTGCTGCGGCACCTCACCGGACAACTGCGGCCCGATGCAGGCAGCGTGCGCGTGGACGGCGAAGAGGTGACGACGCTCTCGCGGCGTGCGCTGTTCGGTCTGCGCGAACGCATCGGTTACCTGTTCCAGAACTCGGCGCTGCTGACCGATTTCAGCGTGTTCGAGAACGTCGCCTTCCCGCTGCGCCAGCACGCGCGGCTGCCGGAAGAACTGCTGCGCAACATCGTGTTGACCAAGTTGCAGGCGGTGGGCCTGCGCGGCGCGGCGCGCCTGATGCCAAGCGAACTTTCCGGCGGCATGGCGCGACGCGTGGCGCTGGCGCGCGCGATCGTGTTCGACCCGATGCTGATCCTGTACGACGAGCCGTTCGTGGGCCTTGATCCGATCGCGCTGAACCAGGTGCTGCGGTTGATCCGGACGCTCAACCGGACGCTGGGCATAACCTCGATCCTGGTCGCGCACGAGTTGGCCGCAATCCGCCAGGTGGCTGACAGCGTTTGCCTGATCGCCAATGGCAAGCTGGTCGCCCAGGGCGCGCCCGACGAACTGGTGCACCAGGATTCGCCGTGGACGCGCCAGTTTTTTGGCGGCGACGCCGACGGCCCGGTGCCGTTCCATTACCCGGCGCCGGACTATGCGACGGAACTCGGGTTTGCAGGCGCGCGTCCATGAACGCCAACCTGCGCCGCAACTGGCTCGTGCAAGGCATCGCGTCCGTCGGCGATTGCGGGCTGTTCTTCGTGGCGGTGCTGGGCGCGTTGCCGAAAAGCCTGCGCTACTGGCGCGAGACCTGCCGGCAGGTCTGGTTCGTGGGCGCGATGAGCCTCGTGATCGTGATGACCTGCGGCCTGTTCGTCGGCATGGTGATGGCCCTGCAGCTGTACTACACACTGTCGATCTTCGGCGGCACCGCCGCGCTCGGCACGGTGGTCGCGCTGAGCCTGTTCCGCGAGCTTGGGCCCGTGATCACGGCCTTGCTGGTCGCGGGCCGCGCCGGCACCGCGGTCACTGCGGAAATCGGCTTGATGCGTGCGACCGACCAGCTGGACGCGATGGGCATGATGGCGGTCGATCCGTTGGCCTACGTGGCCTCGCCGCGCTTCCTCGCGGGCCTGATCGCGATGCCGCTGCTCGCGAGCGTGTTCAATGCGATGGGGATCTTCGGCGGGCATCTGGTGGGGGTCACCTGGCTGGGCCTCGACAACGGCACGTTCTGGGGCAACATGACCTCGACGGTGTCGTTGCACAAGGACATCCTGGACGGCCTGTACAAAAGCATCGTGTTCGGCGGCGTGGTCAGCCTGATCGCAGTGTTCCAGGGCTACACCGCGCCACCCACCAGCGAGGGCGTGGCGTATTCGACCACGCGCACGGTGGTGTTCTCGTCGATCGTGATCCTGGCGTTCGACTTCGTGATGACGGCGTTCATGACATGAGTGAATTCGCCCGCGTCCAACTTGACGACGGCCATCCCTGGCCTGCTTTCCTGCTGTCTTCGCTTCCTCGGGTTTGCCAACCATGAATCCACGTCCTTCCTACGCCATCGGTACCGGCCTGTTCATCCTGCTGGGCTTCGCCGCGCTCGCGTACCTCGCCACCCAGACCACGTCGGTCGCCAACATCCATTCGGGCGACAGCTACACGGTCAAGGCGCGCTTCCAGAACATCGGCCAGTTGAAGGCGCGCGCGCCGGTCAAGATCGCGGGTGTGCGCATCGGCGACGTGCAGTCGATCAGGCTGGAGCCGCAGCGGATGGATGCGCTGGTGGTGCTGTCCATCGACAAGCAGTACAACGATATTCCCGACGATTCGTCGGCCGCGATATTCACCAGCGGTTTACTGGGCGACCAATATGTTGGCATCGAGCCGGGTGGGTCGCCCACGTTCCTGAAGAGCGGCGACGAGCTGGTGCTGACGCAGTCGGCGATGAGCATCGAGAACCTGATCGGCAAGTTCATGGTCAATGGCGGCCCGAAGTCGAGCAGCGCGAGTTCGGCGCCTGCCTCCGGTGACGCGCCGGCGTCCGGCAAACCCTGAGTGCATGTTGTCCCGCGCGTTCGCGGGACGTGAGGAGAATGTCATGTTGAAACGTTCCCTGTGGCTGCTGGCAGCCGCATTCCTTGGCATGGCGGCCACGTTGCCGTCGCTGGCGGCCGCCAATCAGACGCCGCAGCAGGTCGTGCAATCAATCGCCGACCAGCTGGGCAAGGCCATCCAGGGCCACCAGACCGAATTGCGCCAGAATCCCGATCAGATGATCAAGATCATCGACGGCGTCGTGCTGCCGCATTTCGACATGGATTACGCCTCGTTGCTGGTGCTGGGCCGGCACGCGCGCGAGGCCACGCCTGCGCAGCGCGTCGCATTCGCCAAGGCGTTCTACGACGCGCTGACGCACCGCTATGCGGAGGGCCTGATCGCCTACACCCGTGGCGCGGTAAAGGTACTGCCGGCGCAGGGGCCGCTGGACCAGCGTCGCACGATCGTGCGCACGCAGGTATTGCTGGACAGCGGCAAGAACCTGTCGGTCGATTACGCCTTCCGCAAGACCGCGTCGGGCGAATGGAAAGCCTATGACGTGATCATCGAGGGCATTTCCTACATCACCAATTACCGCAGCCAGGTGGACGCCGAGATCCAGAAGGAAGGCATCGAAGGCCTGATCAAGCGGCTGCAGGCTGAGGGCGCGGGTGCGATCGACCAGATGAAGCAGCAGGACGGCGGGCACTGACGCCATGCCGCGCGCGCATGCTGCTGCCGAGGCGGTGACGTTGGCCCAACCCGACGACGACACCCTGTCGTTGTCGGGGGCGTTGACCTTTGCCACCGCGGCACGCACGCTGGCGGCGGCTGACCGCGCGCTGACGGCGGGCCGGCAGACGCGGCTGGACCTGGGCGGGCTTACCCGGGCGGACAGCGCCGGGCTGGCCTGCGTGCTGGCGCTGGCTGCGCATGCGCGACGTGCAGGGCGCAGGTTGGGCGTGGTGCACTGGCCGGAAGGCCTGCGCGCGCTCGCCGACGTGTGCGACGTTGCGGAACTGCTGGCGCCACCGGCCGCGACGGCCTGAGCGAGGCTCAGGCGGCTGGACTGAGTGCCGGCGACCCGCTGCCCTGGGGCGTTGGTGTCGGCGCACTGGCGGCGGGCGTGGGTATCGCCGCGCCTGACGAAGTCGGTAGGGCTGGCGCCGACGCGCCGGATGCCGGCGGCGCGTTCCCGTTCACGCCGTGGGTCTTCTCGTATTCCTGCTGTTGCTGCAGCAACTGGTCGATGTCCTGATCGTGCTGTTCGCTCTGGGTGCTGCCCTGCAGTTGCTCGATCGCCGACATCGGCGGGTTGCCGTAATAGACCTTGTACAGGCGGTGCTGACGATAGGCATCGCGCATGAACGCGTACGGGTCGTAGGCCGAATCCAGCATCGGGTCCAGCGGCAGCGCGCTGGCGCGCAGCGTCACCAGATATGCCACGGAAGGCAGGTATTGCGCGTGCCACTTGAAATCGTGGTCGCGCGCGTACCAGCCCAGTGGGTCGAAGTAGGTGTCCACCGGCAGCCGCCATACATCACGCAGCGTGGTCGGGCCGACCAATGGCAGCACCAGGTAGGGACCTTCCGGCACGCCCCAGTGCGCCAGCGTCACGCCGAAGTCGGTGGGATGCGCGGTCAATTGCATGTCGCTGGCCGGGTCGAAAAAGCCCAGGAAGCCGACGGTGCTGTTGACCACGAACCGGCCAGTGGATTGCAGCGCCGGTTCCGGGCGGCCCTGCAGAACCTCATTGACGATCGTCACCGGCGTGCGCAGGTTGGCGAAGAAGTTGCTGATCAGCACGCGTCCCTTCGGACCCGTGACCTTGACATAGGCCTTGGCCGTCGGGCGAATCGCCACCTTGTCCGCGAACTGGTTGAACGCGAACGCCTTGCGGTTGAAATTCTGCAGCGGGTCGTCCGTGCGCGGCGGCGCGACCGCGCACGCGGCCAGCGCGCCGACCAGGCCTGCGACGAGGGCGCTTTGCGCCATGCGGGAACGAACAGAAGGATGCATGTGGAGTGGTTGTGGCCGAAACGTGGCGTTGCAAGCCTGCAATTGTACGGTAGCGATCCTTGGTATCGTCTTTCATGGCCGTGGCGGGGTGGACGCCGTTCAGCCTGTCGCGCACCGGATTCGGTGCCCGGCGCCACGTCTGGTCGACAAACCGCCGGGCGCTGGTACAATCTGGAAGTTTGCGATACAACCGGGAACTCACATGGCACGCATCACCGTGGAAGACTGCCTGAAGGTGGTCGACAATCGTTTCGAACTGGTCCTGATGGCCACGCGTCGCGCGCGCCAGCTGGAGAATGGCGTGGAAGCCACCGTCGATCCCGAGAACGACAAGCCGACGGTACTGGCCCTGCGCGAAATCGCGAACCATACCATCGACATGCCGACCATCGACGAAATCGACCGGGTCGAGCGCGAGCGTCGCGACCGCGAAGCCCTGGAATGGGCCGCGGCCGAGGTGGACGAAGACATGACCAAGGGCCTGGACGACGCCTGACGCATGCTGCGTGGCGCGGCGGTTGCCGCGCTCATGCGGTGGCGGCGTCGACTGCTTCCAGCGCCACGTCGACCATCAGGTCGAGGTCACCCGCATCGACGCAGTACGGCGGCAGGAAGTACACGGTGTCGCCCAGCGGCCGCAGCAGCACGCCGCGTTCCAGGGCGTGCCGGTAGAAGCGCAGGCCGCGGCGTTCGGCGC
>JAICHS010000136.1 GCA_025924775.1 Rhodanobacteraceae bacterium | reverse complement strand
GCCGCGGGTGGCACCATCCAGCGGCTGTAACCCGGCGGTGCGATCGTACGTTCGCGATCCAGGAATGACATTCGAATGGCCCCCTTCCTCCCGAAAACCAGAAAAGACTTTCCGTCAAGGCTGTTACGGCAACCGCACCGCTTTGAACGCAGGGCGATGCATGACGGTTGCCTTGGCGGCGTGCGGGCCGACCAGGCATCGGCGCACCACCACGCCCGTGTCACCATCCACTCTTGCGGCACAACCCTGGCTGCACGCAGACCGTGACTGGATAGCATGGTTTTGATCTGTGTCAACACGTCTTAGCCTAAAGTCGAATGGCACGCGCCCGACCACGCACGTCGGCACCACGACGCAGGCGATGAGTGCGCTCGAGGTCCCGGCTATCCCCGGCAGGGTTGATCCCTTTAAGGGTGTGAGCCGCCCAAAGGGTCTGGCGGCGTGACCTTCGCCGGGCCGATTCTCCCTTTTGGTCTAGGGGTTCTGGCCGGACAAGCAAACCCGAGGGTTTACAATCAAAAACAATTTTCTTTACAGTTGATTGAGCTGACTTTACAATCGCCAGATGACTGGAAATCACGCAGATCGGATTGACACTGCCTTGCTGGCAGCAGTCAACGCACATCCACGCGACCTCACCAGCTTCACCGCATCGCAGCTGGGCGTCAGCAGACAGACTACGGCCGCCCGCGCGCGCGCGCTGGTCGAGTCGGGTTTTCTCGCGCGCTCAGGAACAACCCGCCCGACCTATGTGTTGGGACCCACCCGTTTCGGAGAATTCGAATACCCCTTGAAAGGCCTTGCCGAAGATCGGGTGTGGAGCCGTGATGTCGCGCCGCTTCTGAACAACCTACCCACGAACGTCATCGACATCGCACACTACGGCTTGACTGAAATGGTCAACAACTCCATTGACCACTCGGAAGGGAAAAACTTGACGGTCACCGTATTGGCCAAGGATGGCGAGGCATCCCTTTGGATTGCGGATGACGGCGTTGGGATTTTTCGCAAGATCGCCTCAGCTCTGGATCTCCCGGATGATCGGCTCGCCTTACTGGAACTCTCCAAAGGCAAGTTCACGACTGACCCCGCACGACACCCTGGCGAGGGCGTCTTCTTCACCTCGCGAGCCTTTGATCATTTTGAGATGGCCGCCGGCGGCCTCATCTTCGATCACTTGGCTGGCCATGATCTTGACGTGCTGCACGAGAACAAGCCCGAGGATGTCAAGTCGGGGACAACTGTCATCATGTCCATTGCTGCGGACTCCGCCCGTACCCTGAAACGGGTGTTCGAGGAATACTCCAGCGGACCCGACGACTACAGCTTCGCCAAAACCATCGTTCCGGTCAGGCTGGCGCAGGTTGGCGACCAAAACTTGATTTCGCGTTCGCAGGGCAAGCGCCTGATGCAGCGCGTGGATCAATTCCGATGTGTGATGCTGGATTTCACGGGTGTTACAACAATCGGCCCGGCTTTCGCCGACGAGATATTCCGCGTGTTTGCACGCGAGCATCCGGATGTCGAAATAGTGGCCATACACGCCGTACCCGAGATCCAGCAAATGATCCGGCGCGCCGAGGTCGCCCGCGACCGGCAGAAGAGCGACGTTCCAAGCGCATGAACCGGCGGGATGCGTGTCGCCTCACGCAGTTGTTTGGCTAGGCGATATGCAGCGAGCGCTGCGTGCCCTCGCCGCCGTGGACCACCGCCGCGCGCAATTCCGACGGGTCGAAATCATCCACGTTGATGAACTCCGCGGTCGCCCGCCGCAGGTGTTCGAGCTGGGTGCGCTCGGTTTCGCTGATCGCGCCACGCTGCTGGATTTCCGCCAGCTGCGCGAAATAGTCGTGCGCGTGCACGCCGCCCAGCTTGACCGCCTTCAGGAACTTGCGCTCAACCGGCTCGGCCGCGACCACTTCGGGCAGCAGCGCGTGCATCCGGCCCACCGGGTTGTTGGGGGTCTGCGTGAGATAGATGCCACGCACCAGCGCATCGCGCGCGCTGTTCGGCGCCGAAAGGATAGCCGCCACGCGCCGGCCCAGCCGATCCGATGGCGGCACCTCGCGGCGGCCGAACGGGAACACCAGCGTGTGCAGCAGCCACGCGACCGGGCGCACCGGGAAATTGCGGATCACGCCGTCCAGCGCCATCTGCATCTTCCACACCGCGTCGTGGAATGCCCACGCCAGCAGCGGATGCTCGGCTTCGGGTTCGCCCTCGTCCTCGTAGCGCTTCAGCATCGCCGAGCAGATGTACAGGTAGCTCAACACGTCGCCCAGGCGCGCGGACAGTTTTTCCTTGAACTTCAGCTTGCCGCCCAGCACGCCCATCGCGGTATCGGCCGTCAACGCCAGCGCCGCAGAATAGCGCCCGAGCTTGCGGTAATAGCGGCGGGTGTACGCATCGCCGGGCGCGCGCCCGAACTTGGCGAACGTCAGGCCCAGCCAGAATGCGCGCACGGCGTTGGATATGCCGAAACCGATGTGGCCGAACAAGGCTTCGTCGAACTCGCGCAGCGCCTTGGCACGGTCGGGCTCGCGCGCCGCATGCATCTCCTTCAGCACCCACGGGTGACAGCGGATGGCGCCCTGCCCGAAAATCATCAGGCTGCGGGTCATGATGTTGGCGCCTTCCACCGTGATCGGAATCGGCGCGCCTTGCCACATGCGGCCAAGGTAGTTGGACGGCCCCAGCTGGATGCCCTTGCCGCCGTGGACGTCCATCGCGTCCTGGATCACCTCGCGCCCCAGCGCGGTGGCATGGCACTTGGCAATCGCGGAGGCGACCGCGGGCTTCTCGCCACGATCGACCGCCGCGGCCGAAGCACGCGTCAACGCGACGACCGCGTAGGCGTGACCACCGATGCGCGCCAGGGCTTCCTCGACGCCCTCGAAGCGTGCGACCGCGAGGCCAAACTGCTTGCGGATGCGCGCGTACGCCCCGGTTGCCGCCACTGCCATCCGCACGAACCCCGCGGCGTTCGATGGCAGTGAAATGCCGCGCCCGACCGACAGGCACTCCACCAGCATCCGCCAGCCGTGGCCGGCCATGTGCGGGCCGCCGATCAGCGTGTCGATCGGCACGAACACGTCCTTGCCGTGCAGCGGGCCGTTCTGGAACGGGATGTTGAGCGGGAAGTGGCGGCGGCCAATGGCAAGACCCCGGGTATCGCGCGGAATCATCGCCAGCGTGATGCCAAGGTCTTCCTTGTCGCCCAGCAAATGCTCCGGGTCGTACATCCGGAACGCCAGGCCCACCAGCGTCGCGACCGGCGCCAGCGTGATGTAGCGCTTGTCGAAGGTGAGTTTGATGCCCAGCGTTTCCCTGCCATCGACCGTCTGCCTGCACACGATCCCGTAGTCGGGAATCGATGTGGCATCCGACCCCGCATACGGGCCCGTCAATGCAAAGCACGGAACCTCACGCCCGTCGGCGAGCCGTGGCAGGTAGTGGTTCTTTTGTTCCTCGTTGCCATAGCGCAGCAGCAACTCGGCCGGGCCCAGGGAATTGGGTACCGCGACCAGCGAGGACAGGGTTGCCGACATGCTGGAGAGCTTCTGCAGCACCATCGAATGCGCGGTGGCGGAAAACTCCTTGCCGCCGTAGCGCCTGGGGATGATCATCCCGAAGAAGCCTTCGCGCTTGATGAAATCCCAGATCTCGGGTGGCAGGTCGGCGAGCTCGTGCGTGATGTGCCAGTCGTCGATCATCGCGCACAGCTGTTCGCACGGGCCATCCAGGAAGGCCTGTTCCTCGGCAGTCAGCTGCGGCTTGGGTTCGGACAGCAGCTTCGACCAGTCGGGCTTGCCGGAAAACAGTTCGCCCTCGAACCCGACCGTGCCGGCGTCCAGCGCGACCTGTTCGGTTTCCGAAAGCTTCGGCAATACGCGCTGGAAGACCTTCAGCAACGGCGCCGCCAGCAGCGCGCGACGCAACGCCGTGACGTTCAGCGGCAGCGCGACCAGCACCACGAACAGGCCCAGCAAAACCCACATCGGCGTGTGCGCGTGCAGGCCCAACCCGACGACCAAAAGGGTCACGATGGTCGCGAGCGTCCATTGCCAGAGCCGGGTGCGGAAATACGCACAAGCAAGCGAAACGACCAGGGCGCAGACCAGGATGACGACGGTGTTCATGGCGAACCTCGCTGGGCAACCGCGGCGGCGCGCGGCGCAGTAACGGTGTCAACTTCGAGTGTATTCAAAAAGGGCTCAATGGCGGCGGTGAAGGCGGCGTTGTCGTCGCCCGCCAGCGTGTGCGTTGCGTGCGGCAGCTCCACCTGGATCGCCTGGGGTACGACGTCCAGGAATTCCCGCACGGTGGCGGCGGACACCACGTCGCTGCGTCCGCCGGAAACCAGCAACACCGGCACGTCGAGGGTGCGCGCTGCGTGCAACAGGCGCTGCTGGTGGCGTTCACCCTCGCGCGCGACGGTATCCAGCAAGGCCGGATCCCAATGCCAGCGCAGGCGCCCGTCGTCGCCTTGCCGCAGCAGCTGCGCCAGTTCGTAGCGGTCCTTGCGCCGGCGGCGCTGCGGCAAATACGCGGCCACCGCGTCGGCGGCCTCGTCCAGCGAGGCGAATCCGCGCGGATGCGCGCGCATGAAATCCAGCATGCGTTCCACGCCCGCGGCTTCCCAGCGCGGCGTGATGTCCACCAGCACCAGCGCGCGGAACGGATCCGGCCGAACCTCGCCGGCGGCCACCAGGCCCAGCAGGCCGCCCATCGACGCGCCGACCAGCACTGGCGGCGTGCCCAGCGTGTGCGCCACGGCCAGCAGGTCGTCCACGAATTGTTCGAGCTGGTAGCGGCCATCCGCCACGCGCCCGCTGTCGCCGTGGCCGCGGGCATCGAACGTGACCGCCCGCCAGCCACGTGCCGCCAGGGCCTGGGCGGTACGCGTCCAGGCGTGCCGGCTTTGGCCAAAGCCATGCGCAAACAGGATCGGCGGCGCGGCATCTGGCCCGAACGTCGCGACGGCCAGCCGCAACCCGTCACCGGAAGTTATCCAGCTGGAACGCTCTGCAGGTTGGCCGTTGTGCATTTCCATACGCGAAAGTATGGATTTGTGCCGGGCACCTGTCAATACGCTACAGTATGGTCATGTCGGCCGCCCCCCCCACCACCCACCACCCCGTCGAATCCCCGCACCGCGGCCACGCGCGGGCCCGGCTGTCCGCCGCCGATTGGGAACGCGGCGCGCTGGAGATGATTGCCCAGGAAGGCATGGCCGCACTGGCGGTCGAGGCCTTGGCGCGACGCCTGGGTGTCACCAAGGGCAGCTTCTACTGGCACTTCAAGAACCGGGAGGCCCTGCTGCAGGCGGCGCTGCAGCGCTGGGAGGCCGACGATGACCGCGAATTGCAGCAACACATCGGCGCCGCCGGCGAGCATCCGCGCGAACGCCTGGGTGCCCTGTTCCGCTGGGTCTCCGGCGAAGCCCAGGCGCACCGCATTTATGCTGCACTGCTGCAGGCGCTGGACCACCCGCTGGTCAAGCCGATGATGACCCGGGTTTCGCGCCGACGTATGGATTTCCTGGAAGCGGCGTTCCGCGGTGCCGGGCTCGCGGACGAGGCCGCGCATCACCGTGCGCGCCTGACGTATGCGGCGTACGTGGGCTTCCTGCAACTGAACCTGACGCTCGAACTGCCGCATCTGTCCTACGAGCAGTACGAGGCCTACGTCGAGCACCTGATTGCAACGCTGGTGCCGCAAACCCGCGCCACGGCCTGACCGCAGCCGGCAACGCATCGCCCTCCGATTGCCGTCCGCCGGGCCCGCTTGAACCGCACGCGGGATTGCTGCAACCGCACAAAAACGCCCGCACGTCATCGCCTTGCAAAGGCCGGGGCCGCGGGCTACCGTCACTTCCCCGCCCCTTCGCAACGGCGCATTCCACACCACGGCATCTGGCCAACCCGGCAACCTCAGTTTGTCGTCGGGCAGGTCAACAAAAAACGCCTGACCCCGGCGCCACGGCGACCGGCGGCCCGATACCCATGACTGCAACGATTCTCCCCCTGGAGTACCGCCACCGATGCCAAGCAAACTCGATGCCCTGAACCGATGGGTTGACGACGTAGCCAAACGGACCCGGCCCGATCACATCCACTGGTGCGACGGCTCCGACGCCGAGTACCGGCAACTCGTCGATGAAATGCTCGCCACCGACGAGCTGCTGGAACTCAACCAGCAGACGCACCCGCGCTGCTACCTGCATCGTTCCAACCCCAAGGACGTGGCGCGCGTCGAGAAGGCCACCGTCATCTGCACGCCAACCCGGGACGAAGCCGGCCCCAACAACAACTGGATGGCCCCCGCGGATGCGCACGCGAAGGTCGATGCCCTGTTCGACGGCTGCATGCAGGGGCGCACGCTGTACGTGATTCCCTACTGCATGGGCCCGATCGGTTCGCCGTTGTCGCGTTG
>JAICHS010000135.1 GCA_025924775.1 Rhodanobacteraceae bacterium | reverse complement strand
ATGTTGAAGCGTCTCGCCTCGCTGCTGTTGCTCGCCGGCATATGCGTGCCGTGTCTTGCGCAAGTCCCGTCCGCCATTGCCGGCAAACCCGCCGCGGCCACGTCGACGGCGCAGCCCGCGACCGCGGCGCCATCGGCGGAGGCGACCGCCCCGATGGCAGCCGGTGCAACGCCGACACTCGATGCGCAGGACCTCGGCACGTTCTTCGACGGGCTGGTGCCGTACATGCTGGCGCGCAACGACATTGCGGGCGGCGTGGTCGCAGTGGTGAAGGACGGCAAGCTGATTTTCGCTCAGGGTTACGGCTACGCCGATGTCGCCAAACGCACGCCGGTGGTCGCGGACAAGACGCTGTTCCGGATCGGTTCGATCTCCAAGCTCTTCACCTGGACCGCGGTGATGCAGCAGGTCGCGGCCGGCAAAATCGATCTCGACACGGACGTCAACCAGTACCTCGACTTCAAGATTCCGGACAAATTCGGCAAGCCGATCACGATGCGCGACCTGATGACGCACACGGCCGGCTTCGCCGAAGTCATCAAGGATCTGGGCGTACCGACGCCGAAGGATCTTTATCCGCTTAAGCGTTACCTTGCCGAACACATCCCGCCGCGGATCTTCCCGCCCGGCGAGATCGTCGCGTATTCGAACTATGGCGCGACGCTGGCCGGCTACATCGTGCAGCGCGTGTCGGGCCAGCCGCTCGACCAATATGTCGAGGCCCACATCCTGAAACCGCTGGCGATGCCGCGTTCGACGTTCGTGCAGCCGCTGCCCAAGGCGCTGCGGGGCGACATGGCGACCGGCTACATCACCGCGACCGGCAAGACCATCGTGCCGTTCGAGCCGATCGAACCGTACCCCGCCGGTTCGTTCACGTCGACCGCCACCGAGATGGCGAACTTCATGATCGCGCAGTTGCAGAACGGGCAATTCGACGGCACGTCGATCCTGCCAACCGCGACCGCACAGGAGATGCACTCGCACCAGTATTCCGCGGCACCGGGAATGAACGGCTTCGACCTGGGCTTCTACCAGGAAAACCGCAACGGCCTGAAAATCATCGGCCATGGCGGCGACACCGTTGCGTTCCATTCGGACCTGCACCTGCTGCTGGACAAGGGCGTGGGCGTTTTCATGTCGTTCAACAGCGCCGGCAAGGCGCCGAACGGTACCTCGGAAGCCGTGCGCACTTCGCTGTTCCGGGCGTTCCTCGACCGCTACTTCCCCTACACCGTGCCGCCGCAAAAAACCGCCGCGACCGCGAAGGCCGACGCCGCGCGCGTGGCCGGCTGGTACTGGGGCAGCCGGCGCGAGGACAGCGCGTTGCGATTGCTGTACCTGCTCGGCCAGACACAGGTATCTGCGCTGCCGAACGGCGACATCACCGTCGACGCATTGAAGGATCCCAGCGGCGCGGTGAAGCATTGGCGCGAGATGGGGCCCCTGACCTACCGCGAAGTCCATGGACAATCGAAACTGCGTTTCGTCGCCAATTCCGATGGCTCGATCCGCCAGTGGGTGACCGACGATTTCCCGCCGGTGATGCTGTTCCAGCCCGTAGGCGGACTGCTCGCACACGGCATTTTCATGTTGCTGTTCCAGATCGCGATGGCGGTGTTCGTGCTGACCCTGCTGGTCTGGATCGGCGGCGCGATCGCCCGGTGGCGTTTCAAGCGCAACCTGCCGTTCGCGCCACGCCAACGCGCGCTCTGGATCGCATCGCGCATCGGCGTGATCCTGCAACTTGCGGTGGTGACTGGCTGGCTGGGCCTGCTGACGTGGTTCTCGAAACCGCTGTCGCTGTTCCACGCGAATTTCGACACGCCGATGGTTCTGCTTTACGTGCTGGGTGTGTTGGCGATCCTGGGTGGCATCGCGATCATTGCCGAAGCGGTGTGGCGGATTGCGCGCGGGCCGGGCAGCTGGCTGGCGCGCGCCGGTGAGCTGCTGTTGGGCCTGTGCGCGGTCTACAGCATCTGGGCGATCTTCGCCTGCGGGCTCGTCAACTTCAATCTGCACTATTGATCGCGTGAGCGAAACCTTGCCCGACCAGGCCAGTGCGGAACTCGACGCGGCCGGCTACACCCAGCAGCTCGACCGCAGACTGAAACTGCGGCACCTGCTGGTGTACGGCATGGTGTTCATCGTGCCGATCGCGCCGGTCGCGGTGTACGGCTTCGTCGCGCACGCCAGCCAGGGCATGGTGCCGCTGGTGTACCTGGTCGGCATGGTCGCGATGTTTTTCACCGCGATGAGCTACAAGCAGTTGAGCGCACAGTTCCCGTTCGCGGGCTCGGTGTACGCCTACGTGCGACGCGGGATGAATCCCTACCTCGGTTTCATCGCCGGCTGGATGATCCTGGCCGATTACCTGCTGGTGCCGGCGGTGATCTACATCTTCGTGTCGAACTGGCTCGGCGGCCTGGTGCCGGGCGTGCCGCACTGGGTGTGGATCGTCGCGCTGCTGGCGGTCAACACCGCGATCAACGTGTTGGGCGTGCGCCTGCAGTCGCACGCGCATTTCCTGCTGCTGGCGCTGGAACTGACCGCACTCGCCGTCTTCGTGGTGCTGGCGATCCGCTTCGTATTCGTGCTTGGCCAGGGCGTCGGCGGCTTTTCCTGGGCGCCGCTGTATCAGCCGGGACATCTGAGCTGGGGCTTCATCGCGACGGCCACGACGATCGCGGCGTTGAGCTTCCTCGGCTTCGACGCGATCAGCACGCTCGCGGAAGAATCGCGCGCACCGCGGCGCGACATCGGCACGGCCACGGTACTGACGCTGCTGGTGCTGGGCGTGCTGTTCGTGCTGCAGACCTGGCTGGCCGCGCTGGCGCACCCCGATTACGCCAACCTCGACGACAACCTGGGGTTCTTCCAGATCGCGCGCGAGGTCGGCGGCCCCGCGCTGTTCGTGTTTTTCATCGTGGTGAAGGCACTGGCGACCGGCGTGGCCAGCGCGCTGGCGTCGCAATCGGCCATTTCGCGCATCCTGTTCGCGATGGGACGCGATCGCGCCCTGCCCTGCGGCGGATTCCTCGCAAAGGTGGATGCGCGCTTCAAGACGCCCGCGAATGCGATCCTCATCGTCGCCGCGATTTCGCTGGTGCTTTCGCTGAGCGTACCGATCGTGGTGTTGCTGCACCTGGTCAATTTCGGCGCGCTTACCTCATTCCTGCTGCTCAACCTTTCGGTACCGGTGTATTTCTGGCTGCGTCGCGGCGAACGCGCGCGCCCCTTGCGCCGCCTCGTGCTGCCGCTTTGCGGGTTCGCGATCGTCGTCTTCATCTTCACCGGATTCGACCGCACGACGTTCCTGTTCGGCGCCGCGTGGCTCGTCGTCGGCCTGCTGGTGGGACTGGCCAGGCGCCAGACCTCCCTTCCACTGGGAACCACCCCATGACACGCACGCTGCAAATCCTGCTGGCCTGCCTGCTCGCTTGTGCCTGCAGCGTGGCGGTCGCGCAGGTGCCGCCACCCGCGACGCACGCACCGGCCACATCGGCCACGCCACCCGCTGCGCCGCCCGCGATGACCCCGGGCGACCTTTCCGCATTCTTCGGCGGCATGCTGCCGTACATGCTGGCGCGCGGCGATATCGCCGGTGGCGTGGTGGCCGTGGTGAAGGACGGCAAGGTGTTGTTCGCGCGCGGCTACGGTTACGCCGACCTCAACACCCGCACGCCGGTATCGCCCGCAACCACGCTGTTCCGCATCGGCTCGGTGTCCAAGCTGTTCACCTGGACCGCGGTAATGCGACTGGTCGAGCAGCACAAGCTCGACCTCGATCGCGACATCAACGCCTACCTCGATTTCAGGATTCCGCCGCGCTTCGGCAAGCCGATCACGCTGCGCGACCTGATGACGCACACCCCGGGCTTCGAGGACACCGCGCGCGACCTGCTGCCGGCCGCGCCCGCCGGCACCAACCTTGAACGCTATCTCAAGGCGCACATCCCGGCGCGCATCTTTCCGCCCGGCAAGGTCGTTGCATATTCCAATTACGGCGCGGGCCTGGCCGGCTACATCGTGCAGCGCGTGTCGGGCGAGCCGTTCGACGACTACATCCAGCAGCACATCCTCGCACCGTTGGACATGCACCACTCCACCTTCGCGCAACCCTTGCCGGCAAGCCTGGCGCCATTGCTCGCGAAAGGTTACGCCACGGCTTCCGATGGCGACGCCAAACCCTTCGAGCTGGCCAACCCCGCGCCGGCCGGTGCCATGACGTCGTCCGCGCTGGACATGGCAAATTTCATGCTCGCGCAGTTGCAGGACGGCCGTTTCGGCGACACCCGCATCCTGTCGCAGGCAACCGCCGAATGGATGCACAGCCCGCAGCACACTTCGGCGCCGGGCCTCAACGGTTTCGACCTGGGCTTCTACCAGGAAAACCGCAACGGCCAGCGCATCATCGGTCACGGTGGCGACACCATCGTGTTCCACAGCGACCTGCACCTCTTGCTGGACGCGGGCGTCGGCCTCTTCATGAGCTTCAATTCCGCGGGCAAGAACGGCGCCGTCAACGACGTGCGCACCGCGATCTTCCACGCGTTCCTCGACCGCTATTTCCCGTTCCGGCCCAAACCCGAGCCGACCTGGAAGGACGCGAAAGCCGACGCCGCGCGCGTGGCGGGTTCGTACGAATCCAGCCGTCGCAACCAGAGCGCGCTGCGCTTCCTGTACCTGTTGGGCCAGGCCCACGTGAACGCCCTGCCGGACGGCACGCTCACGGTGTCCACGCTCAAAGACTTCGCGGGCACGCCATGGCATTGGCGCGAGATCGGTCCATTGCATTACCGCGAAGTCAATGGCCAGGGTTTGTTGGATTTCGTCGCCGACGCGCAGGGGCGAATTCTTTATTTCGCCACCAGCGACAACCCGGCGTCGATCGCGCAGCGCATGCCGACTCGCCTGAGCCCGGCAACCTTCGTGCCGTTGCTGGGCATCGCGCTGGCAATCGCGCTGGCCACGCTGCTGGTCTGGGTGGGTGGTTGGTGCGTGCGCCGGCACTTCGCCCGAAGCATCGAGTTGTCCCGCCCACAACGCATCGTCCGACGGTGGTCGCGGCTGGGTGTGCTGGCTTGCGTCGTCGTGATGGTTGGCTGGTTCCTGTTTGTCGCGGCGATTTCAGCCAACGAACTGCTGCTGGTGCGTGGCGGCCTGACGCCGTGGATGTACCTGCTGTACGCGCTGGGAGTCGCCGCGCTGTTGGGGGTACTCGCGGTGGTGGCGAATGCGGCAACCGCATGGTTCGCGCCGCGCCGCGGCCGCTGGGTCCGCGCAGGGGAAATCATGCTGGTGGCGGCAATGTTCTACATGGCGTGGCTCATCGTGGCGTTCGGTCTGGTCAGCTTCAACGTCCGGTTCTGACGGCAACGACGAGCGCGCCTGACACAACAAGGAAAAGACATGAACGATTCGCGGCTCGGCCCGTTGCAGTTGACGACACACATCGAAAAACGCACGCTCAAGGCCCCGCTCCACATCACCGGCTACACCTTCACCGGGTTCGATGCGTTGATGGTGACGCTGAGTGCCGGTGGCCACACCGGTCGCGGCGAGGCACAAGGTGTTTACTACAGGCACGACGACCCGCCGGAAATGCTGGCCCAGGTCGAGGCGCTACGGGGCCGCATCGAGCGCGGTATCACCCGCGCGGATTTGCTGGGGTGCCTGCCGCCCGGTGGCGCGCGCAACGCGCTGGACAGCGCGTTGTGGGATCTGGAAGCCAGGCACGGCGGATTGCCGGCGTGGCAACTCGCGGGTATTGATCCGCCACGACCGCTGCTGACCACCTTTACCATCGGTGCCGACGATCCCGCCAGCATGGCCGATCATGCACGCGCTTTTGCCGACGCCCGCGCACTGAAACTCAAGCTCACCGATGACGACCGGAACGCCGAGCGCGTGCGTGCCGTACGCGCGGCGCGGCCGGACGTCTGGATGATGGTCGACGCCAACCAGGGCTTCACCCGCGATTCGCTCGCGCACCTGTTGCCGGTACTGCAACAATGCCGGATTGCATTGATCGAACAGCCGTTTCCGCTCGGCAAGGAGGACTGGCTGGACGGCCTTGACCGGCCCATTCCGATCGCCGCCGATGAAAGCGTGCAGGACCACGCCGACCTTGCGCGGCTCGCCGGGCGCGTCGATACCATCAACATCAAGCTGGACAAGTGCGGCGGCCTCACCGAGGCCCTGTCCATGGCCAGGCAGGCACGCGCGATGGGGTTCGACCTGATGGTGGGCAACATGTCCGGCTCGTCGCTGGCGATGGCGCCCGCGTTCGTGCTCGGCCAGCAGTGCGCGGTGGTCGATCTCGACGGGCCGTTGTATCTGCGTGAGGACTGCCGCCCGTCTGCGCGTTACCAGGATGGCACGATCTGGTGTCCTTCCGACCTTTGGGGCGGCGGCCTGCCGGCCGCGGCCTGAGGGCGCGCGGCGGGCAAGCCGTT
>JAICHS010000134.1 GCA_025924775.1 Rhodanobacteraceae bacterium | reverse complement strand
CGAGCCCGCGCAGCGCGATACCGTGCGCCGTCAGCAGTACGATGAAGCCGCCGATGTACAGCACCCAGCTCGACAGCCAGATGCTCCAGCGCTGCCACTTGGGCCATTCGGTCATCTTGTCCATCGACACGGTTCTCCCCAAGCGGATGCCGGGCATCCGCGTTGTGTCAAGCGAGCTTGACATGCGAGGCTATGGGGTGATGGGGGCATTGTCAAGCATCCTTGTCAGCTCCAGTGTGTCGGACACGGCACCTGGATCGCATCGCTAAGCACCACCTAAGTGTCGGCAGGCAACGTGTTGCGATGCCCGACTTTCCGGCGCAGCTGTTGCGCCTGTCCCTGCCCTTCGCGTTTGCCGCGCTGGCCGGTTGCGCCACCTTCCACCCGCTGCCACTCGACAGCGGGAGCGGTGCGCGGCGCGTGACCGACCTCAAGGTTCCGGCGGCGTCGCTGCCGACGCCCGCATTGCGGGCGTATCCGTTCAATCCTGCCAACGGCCTCGACGTCACCGAGGTCGCGATGCTGGCTGTGGCCAACGATCCGCAGTTGCAGGCGCAGCGCGACGCGGCCGGCATCGCGCACGCACAAGCCTATGCGGCCGGCCTGTTGCCCGACCCGCAATTGAGCTATGAGCACGACCATCCAACCGGCCACCCGACGGGGGCCACCGATTCCTACACCGCAGGTCTCACGTTCAATCTGGGTGACCTGGTCACGCGTTCGGCGCGGGTGCAGGCGGCGCGCGCGGGTGCACGCGAGGTGGACCTGGACCTGCTGTGGGGCGAATGGCAGACCATCGCCCAGGCGCGCACGCTGTTCGACCGTGTGTACTTCTTCGGCCAGCAGATTGCGCGCCTCGAGCACGAGCAGGCAGCACTGGCGCCGGTGCAGGCGGCGATCACGCGGGCACTGCAGGCGGGCGACCTGACCTACGCTTCCGCCAGCGCGGGCTTGAACGCGGCTTCCGATGTCACCAACCAGCTGGGCGACGCGCAGCGCCAGCTCAACCTGGCCGAACACGACCTGCACGGACTGCTGGGCCTGGATGCCGGCGTGCCGCTGCACCTGACCGGCGCGCCGTTCTCGGTCGACCCCGACCCGACGGAAGTGCAACGCGCACTGACGGACATGCCACAACGCCGCCCCGACCTGCTGGCACTCAAGGCCGGTTACCACGCGCAGGATGAAAAACTGTGCGCGGCGATCCTGGCCCAGTTCCCCGCCATCACCGTCGGCTTCGTGAAGGCGCGCGACAACAGCAACATTTCCAGTGCCGGCTTCTCGATCGGGCTGTCATTGCCGCTGTTCGACGGCAACCGCGGCAACATCGCGATCGAACGCGCGACCCGGCAGCAGTTGCACGATCAATACTCGGCTCGCCTGCTCACCGACCGCAACGACGTCCAGCGTCTGGCCGCCGACCTCGCCAGCGATCGCGCCCAACGCCAGGCGCTGGCGCTGCACGCGGCGCAACTCGCGCGCGCACGCACCGCCGCCCAGGCAAGTTACGCGGCGGGCAACCTCGATTGGCCAACCTGGCTTGCGATCCGTGCCAGCTCGCTGGCCGCCGATACCGCGCTGCTGACGCTGGACCAGAACACCCACGAGGCGGCCATTGCGCTGGACGCACTGGTAGGCAACTGGCCATCCACCCACGGCGTTGCCAGTGGGTCCGCGCACACTGCTTCCTGCAGGGATTGCCGATCATGAAAACCCGTTTCGCGCTGCCCACGATGTTGGTGGTCGCGGCCCTGGCCGGCTGCTCGGGGCCGCCCGACACCACCGGCGCGCAACCGGCCACCGAGGTGGGTTTCGCGCTTCCGGTGCGGCAAACCTTCCACGCCCAGGTCGCCGCATTCGGACAACTGGCCGCCGACAGCCGCAACGCCCTGTCGCTGAGCCTGCCGCAGGCCGGTCAGGTCGTCGCGACCCAGGTACTGGCCGGCCGCCGCGTGCACCGCGGCGACGTGGTGCTGACGCTGGCGACCGATCCCGCGACGCGCAGCGCCTGGCTGCAGGCCCAGAGCGCGGTGACCGTCGCGCGCGACGAGCTTGCGCGCACCGAGCGCCTGCGCACGGAAAAACTGGCCACCGATACCCAGCTCGATGCCGCGCGCAAGGTACTGCTGGATGCCAAGGCCACGCTCGCTGCACAGTCGAAACTCGGCGGCGCCGAGGCGGTCACCGCGTTGCGCGCGCCCGCCGACGGCGTGGTGACCCGACTTGACGTGCAGCGCGGGCAACGCATCGCGGCGGGCACGCCGCTTGCCGAATTCATGCCGACCTCGGGTCTGGCGGCGCAGCTCGGCATCGACCCCGAAGCCGCCGGCGGCGTCCACGTCGGCATGCCGGTGACGATCCGCCCCGTGTACGCCACGCACGGCAGCCCGCCGCTGCACGGCACCATCGCGATGGTCGGCGACGCGGTGAATCCGCAAACGCGGCGGGTGGACGCGGTCGCCACGCTCTCCAGTCAGCCGCGGCTTGCCGCCGGCAGCGCGCTGTCCGCGGCCATCGACACCTCCAGCTTCACGGCCTGGGCGGTACCGCGCGACGCGCTGCAAAACGACGCGCAGGGGGACTACCTGTTCCAGATCGTCGCTGGCAAGGCCAGGCGGGTGGACGTGAAAGTGTTGGCGCCCGACGGCAGTCCGGTCGGCGTGGCGGGTGCCCTGGACCCGCACGCGCCGGTGATCACGCTCGGCAGTTACGAAATCTCGGACGGCGACCCGGTGCGCGGCGCACCTGCTGCGGCACCCCGCGGGGCCGCGGCGCGATGAACCTCGCCGCGTGGTTCCAGGCCCACCGCCGTTCGCTGCTGTTCCTGGTGCTGATCCTGGCGTTGGGCGGTCTGGCGTCGGTGTTCAACCTGCCCGTGGCGCTGTTTCCGAACGTGTCGTTTCCGCGCGTGCGCGTGGACATCGATGCCGGCGATCGGCCCGCCAGCCAGATGGTGGTCGCCGTGACGACCCCCATCGAGGAAGCGATCCGGGCTGTGCGCGGCGTGCGCGATGTGCGCTCCACCACCAGCCGTGGCAGCGCCGAGATCAACGTCGATTTCGACTGGGGCGCCGACATGAGCCGCGCGTTCCTCAACGTCAACGCCGCCGCCAGCCAGGTGTTGCCGGACCTGCCGCCCGGCACGCGCATCCACGCCGTGCGCATGGACCCGATGGTGGACGAGCCCGTCATCGCCTACAGCCTCACCAGCAAGACCTTGACGCGCACCCAGTTGTACGACCTTGCGCAGTACCAGCTGCGGCCGTTGCTGAGCGGGGTCGCCGGCGTGGCGCTGGTCGACGTGCAGGGCAGCGGCGTCGGTGAAGTCCACGTCGACATCGACCCCGCCAGGCTGCGCGCGCAGAACCTCGCACTCAAGGACGTCGTCAACGCGATTTCGAATGCGGCCGACATTTCCGCGCTCGGACGCCTCGCCGACCATTACAAGCTGTTCCTGCTGCTGGCCAACAACCAGCCGACCAGCGTTGCGGCGCTGGGCGACGTGGTGGTCCGCGCGGGTCCGGGCGGCGTGGTGCGGGTCCGTGACGTCGCCACGGTCAGGCCCGGCGTCCAGCCGGCGTGGGTGCGCACCGTGGCCGACGGCGAGCCGGCGATCCTGCTGCAGGTGTTCCAGCAGCCTTCCGCCAACAGCATCGCGATGGTGGACGCGGTCAAGGCGCGCCTGGCCGGCTACGCCGCGCAGATGCCCAAAGGGGTGAAGGTGGCGGCGTGGTACGACCTTACGCAGCTGGTGCGCGAATCCGCGGCCAGCGTGCGCGACGCGATCCTGATCGGCATCGTGCTGGCGGGCCTGGTGCTGTTCGTGTTCCTGCGCAATACGCGCGTCATCCTGATCGCGCTGCTGGTGGTGCCGGCGACGCTCGCGATCACCACCTTGCTGCTGAAGCTGCTCGGCATGAGCTTCAACATGATGACGCTGGGCGGCATGGCGGCGGCGGTTGGACTGTTGATCGACGACGTGGTGGTGATGCTGGAACACATCATGCGCCGCCTGCGCGACACCGCCAAACAGGATGCACCGTCACGGGTCGGCGAACGCATCGCGCGGGCCGCGCGCGAATTCGCACGCCCGCAGACCGGATCCTCGCTGGCCACCATCGTGATCTTCCTGCCGCTGGCGTTCCTCACCGGCGTCACCGGCGCGTTCTTCAAGGCGTTGTCCTTGACCATGGCGAGCGCCCTGGTCATTTCGTACCTGCTGACCTTCATCGTGGTGCCGATCCTCGCCGCGCGCCTGATCGACGCGCGCCACGCGCAGGCGCGCCCGCCCACCCGGCTGTGGCGGCGCCTCTTGGCCTTTTACGAGGGCCTGCTGCTGCGCACGCTGGAATGGCCGGTGCTGCTGCTGGTCGGACTGATCCCGCTGGTGGTCGCCGGGTTCCTGGCCTACAAGGCGGTCGGCACCGGCTTCATGCCGAAAATGGACGAGGGCGGATTCACGCTGGACTACCGGTCGCCACCCGGCACCTCGCTTGCGGAAACCAACCGCCTGCTGCAAAAGGTTGCCACGATCCTGCGCCGCGACCCCTACGTCGATACCTGGTCGCGCCGCACCGGCCTGCAGTTGGGCGGCGGCCTTACCGAGGCCAACAGCGGCGACATCTTCGTGCGCCTGAAAAACGGCGCGCGGCCACCGACCGAGCAGGTGATGGAGCACATCCGCGAGCAGGTCGCGGCCGAGGTTCCGGGGCTGGACGTGGATGTCTCGCAATTGTTGGAGGACATGATCGGCGACCTGACCGCGGTGCCGCAGCCGATCGCAGTCAAGCTGTTCTCCGACAACGTCGCGCAACTCGACGCCGCGGCCCGGAAGGTGGCCGCGCAACTCGGCAAGATCCAGGGCGTGACCAGCGTGCGCAACGGCATCAACCCGGCCGGCGATGCGCTGGAAGTGCACGTCGATCCGGTCAAGGCCGCGCTGCTGGGCCTGGACCCGAAAAGCGTCACCAGCCAGGTCGCGGCCGCGGTGGCCGGCAGCATCGCGACCGCACTGCCCGAAGGCCCCAAGATGGTCGCGGTGCGGGTGTGGGTGCCGCCCGGCGAGCGTGCCGAGATCGAGCAATTGGCGTCGCTGCCGATCAGCGACGGACACGGCCAGGTGTTCCCGTTGTCGCGCGTCGCCACGCTTGCCGAGCAAACCGGCCAGCCCGAGATCGACCATGAAAACCTCAAGCGCATGGTCGCGGTGACCGCGCGCATCGCCGGGCGCGACCTCGGCTCCACCATGCACGACGTCAAGCGCGTGCTGAATGCGCGTGGCGAGCTGCCGCAAGGGATGTACTTCGAACTGGGCGGGTTGTACCAGCAGCAGCAGATCGCCTTCCGCGGCCTGACCATCGTGCTCGCGACTGCGTTCGCGCTGGTGTTCACGCTGCTGCTGTTCCTGTACGAAAGCTTCCGCGCCGCGATCACGGTGATCATCCAGCCGCTGCTGGCGATCTGCGGCGTGTTCATCGGGCTGTGGGTGACGGGCACCGAACTCGACATTTCCTCGATGATGGGCATGACCATGATCGTCGGCATCGTCACCGAGCTTGCGATCTTCTACTTCTCGGAACTGGCCGAGCTGCAGGATCAGGCGGCCCGCAACCAGCAGGCGCTGCGCCTGCGCGAGGCGCTGCTTGCGGCCGGGCGCCATCGCATGCGCGCAATCCTGATGTCCACCATCGCCGCGATCCTGACGCTCTCGCCGCTGGCGTTGGCAATCGGACGCGGCGCGCAAATGCAGCAACCGCTGGCAATCGCGATCATCGCCGGCATGCTGGTCGCGGTGCCGCTGGTCCTAGTGGTGATGCCGGTGCTGTACTCGCTGGCGATGCGGCGCACACGCGTGTAGGAGCGGGTCAGCGCGAAATCGTCAGACGCTCTTCGTAGGACCCTGCCTGCAGGCGACCACAGAGCATTGGCGTACATGGCGACACGCGTCGCGCGCAGGCGCGTGCCTACAATCCCCAACGCAGGGTGGCGTGCAGCACGCCAGCGTCCAGCGCGAATGCCAGCGACATGTTCAGCGCGTGCGCCGCGGCACCGGCCAGCGCCAGGCCCAGGCCGGCGTGGCCCGCGCCTTGTGCATCCTTGCGCCAGAAACGCTGGCCGAAATTTTCGAGGTCGTCCGGGTGCAGCGACGGTGCGGCGTTGCCCACGCGGATGCCGTCCGGCAGCGCGCGCAGATCGACCCGCGTGCCGGACGGCGCGTAGGCCACCGCGTTGCCGAGCAGGTTGTCGAGCACGATTTCCAACAGGATCGGATCAGCGGCAAGTGTCCCAGCAGCAGCGTCGTCGAACGCCAACTTGATCGCGACGCCCCGTGCATGTGCGCTGTCCTGGTGCCGCGCGACGATACGCGCCAGCAGCGTCGCCACCACGACGTCTTCGCGCTGCGTTCGCTCCAACCCCGATTCGATCCGCGTCAACTGCAGCAGCGCGGTGGCGGTAGCCTCCAGT
>JAICHS010000133.1 GCA_025924775.1 Rhodanobacteraceae bacterium | reverse complement strand
GCAACATGGCGCGCAGCCTGATCGGCGCGCAATTGGCGCGGGGCGTTGCCGCCGCCGCGCTCACGGTGGCCGAACCACGGGCGGAGGCGCGCGCGGAACTCGCGCGCACGTTCGGCATCACCACCCATGCCGACAATGCCGCCGCCATCGCCGGTGCCGACTGCGTGGTGCTGGCGGTCAAGCCGCAGGTGATGCGGGAAGTCTGCGCGAGCCTCGCGGCACCTTTGCGCAGCACACAACCGTTGGTCATCTCCATCGCGGCCGGCGTGCGTATCGCGCAGCTGGAGCGCCTGCTGGGTGCGCACCACGCGATCGCCCGCTGCATGCCCAACACGCCCGCACTGGTCGGCGCCGGCGCCGCGGGCCTCACCGCCAACCGCAACGTTTCCGCAACCCAGCGGGCACTGGCCGAAAGCATCCTGGATGCCGCCGGCATCGTGCGCTGGATCGACGACGAAGCGCAGATGGACACGGTGACGGCGCTGTCCGGTTCCGGCCCGGCCTATTTCTTCCTGCTGGTGGAAGCCATGGAAGACGCCGCAGTATCGCTGGGCCTGCCGCGCGACACCGCCCGCGCACTGGCCGCGCAGACCTGCCTCGGCGCGGGCCACATGCTGGCCGACGGCAACGAGCCCGCCGCGGAATTGCGGCGGCGCGTCACCTCGCCGCACGGCACCACGGCCGCGGCGCTGGCGGTGTTCGAACACGACGGCTTCGCGGCCATGGTCGGGCGCGCCCTGGCTGCCGCGCAGACACGCGGCGCGGAGATGTCGGCCGAACTGGACCGTGACCCATGACGTACCTGGCCAATGCCCTGGCGCTGCTGATCCAGTTCGCATTCGGCTGCGCGGTCGCGCTGTTCGTGTTCCGGTTGCTTACGGAAGCCGTACGCGCCGACTTCTACAACCCCATCTGCCAGTTCCTGTATCGCGCCACCAACCCGGTGCTGACGCCGTTGCGGCGCGTGCTGCCCACCTGGCGGCGCATCAACCTCGCGGCGCTGGTGGTCGCGTGGGTGCTGGAAGTCGTCAAGAACTTCCTGCTGCGTTTCGTCGCGCCCGACTTCTGGGCCAGCAACCTCGGTACGCTGGTGCTGGGGTTCGCCGACCTGCTGAACTTCTTCATGATCGTGTACCTGATCATGATCTTCGCGTGGGCGCTGCTCAGCTACGTCAACATCGATGCGCGCAATCCACTGGTGCCGCTGCTCGGCAAAATCGTCGACCCGGTGTTGAAGCCGCTGCGCAAGCGGGTGCCGCTGGTGGGTGGGTTCGACCTGTCGCCCATGCTGGCGATCCTGGTGATCCTGCTGGTGCAGGTGGCGATCGTTGCGTGGCTGATGAACGTCGGGCATACGATCTAGCCAAAAGGGTTTCGCACGCTCTCGGGCACGGAGTGCGCGCAGGCGCGCTCCCGCCAAAGCAACTTCTGCAGGGGTCGCCTGCAGGCGACCGAAAGCAACGCCGCGCGCCCAGCGAGTGCGGGCCTTCACCCGCCACTGCGCCCCTTCGCACAAGAGCGGAGACAACTACGGTGCTTGCGCCGTCAATGCGGGCGATGCGCCCAACGCGCGATCACGGCATGCAGCGCGTCCAGTCCATCGGTCAGCGCGGCCGGTCCCGGCTGCAGGATGATCGGCGACTTGATTTCATGCAGCTCGCCGTCGCGCACGGCGGGTATCGCGTCCCAGCCCGGTCGTGCGGCCACGCTTTCCGGCTGGAACTTCTTGCCGCACCACGAGGCCATAATGATGTCGGGCTGGCGCGCGACCACTTCAGCCGGATCGGCGAGGATGCGGTGCTTCGCCAGCGCCTGTTCCGCGCGCTCGGGAAACACGTCGATGCCCCCCGCGCTGCGGATCAACTCCGCGACCCAGCGGATGCCGGTGATCGGAGGCTCGTCCCATTCCTCGAAATACACGCGCGGGTGTCGTGGCAGCGCCGCGCCCGCGGCGCGCACCGCTGCGAGGTGCGCTTCCAGCCCGCGCGCGTACCCCGCGGCCTGGTCGGGCACGCCGACCAGTGCCCCCAGCCTGCGCACGTAGGCCAGGATGCCCTCCACCGAGCGGTGGTTGCTGATCCACACCTCGACACCGGCCTTGACCAATTCACGCGCAATGTCGGCCTGGATGTCGGAAAACCCGATCGCCATGTCCGGCTCGAGCGCGAGGATCTTGTCGATCTTGGCACTGGTGAACGCCGAAACCTTGGGTTTTTCTTTCCGCGCCTGCGGCGGACGCACGGTGAACCCCGAGATGCCGACGATGCGGTCCTGCTCGCCCAGCGCGTACAGCACCTCGGTGGGCTCTTCGGTGAGGCAAACGATGCGGCACGGTCCGTTCACGGATACAGCAGGCGCTTGTGCCACGCGTCGCCCTGCGGTTCCCAACGCTCGCGCTGGTTCCAGCGGTGCGCGCCGGCGTACCAGAACTCCACGAGGTCCGGCACGACGCGATACCCCCCCCACTCATCCGGGCGCGGCACGTCGCGTTCGGCAAACTTCAGGTCGAATTCGTGCAGCCGGGCTTCCAGCGTCGCGCGCTCGGGCAGGGTCTGTGATTGCAGCGAAGCCCAGGCGCCCAGCTGGCTGCCGCGCTCGCGGGTCGCGAAGTAGGTGTCGGATTCGCGCGCCGTCAGCGGCTCGGCGCGTCCTTCGATCCGTACCTGGGTTTGCGGATCCAGGCGCTTCCAGTGCAGGCACAGCGCGATGCGCGGATTGGCTTCCAGCTGGTGGCCCTTGTCGCTGGCGTAGTGCGTAAAGAACGTCAGGCCACGTTCGTCGAAGGTCTTCAACAGCACCATGCGCGAATGCACGCGGCCGTCCCGGTCGGCGGTCGCCACGTTCATCGCGTTCGGCTCGGGGTCGCCGCTGAGGCGCGCCGCCGCGTGCAGGCGCTGCAGGGTCGCAAGAATCGTCGGATCGAGTAACAAGGCCGTCCACCGCGTGATCGTGGGCGGTCAAGTCTACATGCAGCCACACCGTCGGGAACTCAGCCTTGCTCGATACGGTAGCCGTGCTGATACACCGCGGTCAGCCGCCAACCGTTTTCGCCCGACAGCCCGAGTTTCTTGCGCAGGCGGCTGATGTGCGTATCGACGGTGCGGGTACTGACATTGCCGGCCAGGTTCCAGACGTTTTCCAGCAGCGCGTCGCGGCTGACGATACGACCCTGGCGACGAAACAGGTAGCAGGCCAGCTCGTATTCGCGCTGGGTCAGCTCTACCGGCTGGCCGTTGACGCTGATCTGGCGGCGCTGCCCGTCGATCTGGTAGGGCGGCAGTTCCAGGGTGTCGCTGCCGTCGGAATCGCCACCGCGGCGACGCAACACGGCCGCGACGCGCGCCAGCAACTCGCCCTGCTTGGGCGGCTTGACCACGTAGTCATCCGCGCCGGCCGCAAGGCCTTCGATGATGTCCGATTCCTCGCCACTGGCGGTCAGGAAGATGACCGGCAAACTGGCGTTCGGCGATTGCCGGATCCACGTCAGCACGTCAAGGCCCTTGGCATCCGGAAGGCTGCGGTCCAGCAACACCAAGTCGACCGCCTCGCTCCCGAGCCGTCGCCGGAAGTCATTGGCGGTCCGGAATATCGCGCATCCATAACCGGCGTGCTCCAACCACAGGCGTAAAAGCTCGGTCTGGTCGGGATCATCCTCGACGCAACCGATCGTCCACGTGACAGCACTCATCGTTGTTTTCGCGCTCTCGTCAAACGCATGACCCCTCATGCCTTTACGCTGCCGCTCCACCGGGCTGCCGCCGACCGCACGCGCGGCCGAATGCGCAAACCCGTCAATCGACCTCGAAATTGATGCGCATGTTGACCCGCCATTCCTTCACGCCGCCATCCGCGCCAGTGGACACCTTGATGTCGTTGACCCAGGCACCCTTGATGTTCTTGACGGTCTTGCCGGCCTTCTCCAACCCGATGCGCACCGCGTCTTCAATGCCCTTGGGGGACGACGCGCTCAGTTCTATCACCTTGGTCACTGACATGCCAATTCTCCTTTTTCAACGGGGGGAAGCTGCATGATTCGAGCTCGGGCACCTTGACAACCGTGACAGATTTCACGCCTTTGTCAAGCACTCGTGGAAGCCGCCGAAGGTTGGCGGGAGAACCGGTCCAACAGGTCCGCGTGCAGCATCGGCACAGCGGCCAGCACGCTGCGCGTGGCCAGCGACAACGGCGCTCCGGCAAGATCGGTGAACACGCCACCCGCCTCGCGCACGATCACCGCCAGCGCAGCGATATCCAGGATATTGACGTCGGACTCGATCACCGCGTCCAGCGCGCCGCGCGCCAGCAAGTGGTAGTGGCAGAAGTCACCATAGCCGCGCACGCGATTGGCTGCGGCGACCAGCGCGCCCAGTGCATGCCAGCCCTGCGGTGCCAGCGCCAGCGACTTGAGGTTGCCCAGCGACACCGCGGCATCGCCCACGCGTTGCGTCGCTGCGACGCGCACGCGCCGGCCGTTAAGGAATGCGCCGCCGCCACGCCGCGCCCACATGGTTTCGCCGTACACCGGTGCGTGCGATACGCCCAGCACCAGCTCGCCGGCGTGCAGCAACGCAATCTGGGTGGAAAAATACGGCGTGCCACGCACGAAGCTTTTGGTGCCATCCAGTGGATCGACCAGCCACAGGAACTCACCGTCACCCTCGCGGCCGCGTTCCTCGCCCAGGATCGCGTGATCGGGGAAGGCTTTTTTCAGCACCGCGCGGATGGCGTCTTCGGCTTCGCGGTCGGCCACGGTCACCGGCGTGGCGTCAGGCTTGATCTCGACCGCCACGCCCCGCCCGAAATAGCTTTCGATGCGCTCGCCCGCGACATCCGCGGCGGCGCGCGCGACCGCGAGTGCGTGATCGAGGAATGTGGCATCCAGCGTGGACACAGCCCCAGCATAGCTGCGCTTGAGCCGTTCCGCGGTGACCGCGATCATGCACGGATGACACCGCATCCCTCACGCAACACCGACCTTGCCGCACGCGACCTTGCGCATGTGTGGCACCCCTGCACCCAGATGCGCGAGCATCCTTCGCAGCTGCCGCTGATTCCCATCGTCCGGGGCGAAGGCGCGTGGCTGATCGATGCCGATGGCAAGCGCTACCTGGATGGCATCAGTTCGTGGTGGAGCAACCTGTTCGGGCACGCCAACCCGCGCATCGCCGCCGCGATCGCGGCACAGGCCGCAAGGCTCAACCACGTGATGCTGGCGGGCTTCACCCACGAACCCGCGCTGCAGCTGGCCGAGGAACTGACGCGCATCGCGCCGCCCGGCCTCACCCGCGTGGCGTACGCGGGTGATGGCGCCAGCGCGGTCGAGATCGCGCTGAAGATGAGCTTCCATTATTGGCACAACGCAGGGCAGCCACGGCGCACGCGCTTCATCGCGCTGGCCAACGCCTACCACGGCGAAACCCTGGGCGCGCTGGCGGTCAGCGACCTGCCGCTGTATCGCGCGGTGTACGGGCCGCTGTTGTTCGACCCCATCGTGGCGCCCTCGCCCGACTGGCTGGATGCCGAACCCGGCGAAACCCACGATGAGGTGGCGCGGCGGCGCCTTGGTGACTTGCGCGCGTTGCTGGAACGCCATGCGCAGACCACCTGCGCGGTGATCGTCGAGCCCCTGGTGCAGTGTTCGGGCGGCATGCGCATGCATGCGCCGGCCTACCTGTCGGGCCTGCGCAAATTGTGCGACGAGTTCGACGTGCACCTGATCGCGGACGAAATCGCGGTGGGCTTCGGACGCACGGGGACCCTGTTCGCGTGTGAGCAGGCCGCGATCACGCCGGATTTCCTGTGCCTCTCGAAAGGCCTCACCGGCGGTGCGCTGCCGCTGTCGGCGGTACTGACCACCGACAAGGTTTACGCGGCGTTCCTGGGCGACTACGCGGCCAACAATGCGTTCCTGCACTCACACACGTTCAGCGGCAACCCCATCGCGTGTGCGGCGGCGCTGGCCGCGCTGGCAATCTTCCGGGACGAGCCGGTGCTGGAACGCAATCGCGTGCTGGCTGCGCAGCTTGCACGGCGGCTTGCGGCACTGCGCGAACATCCGCACATTGCCAACTTGCGCCAGACCGGCTGGATCGCCGCGTTCGATCTCGTCAGGGACAAGGCTGCGCGCACGCCCTGGCCGGGCGCCGAACGCCGCGGCCTGCGCTTCTACCGGCACGCCCTGGAACGCGGCGTGCTGCTGCGGCCGCTGGGCGACACCGTGTACTTCCTGCCTCCGTACTGCGTCGATGCGGGCGACCTCGACCTGATGGTCGACGTGGCGCTGGAAGCAGTCGACGCCGCCACCGCATGAGCGCGGCAACCGCCGCGCCACGCAGCATGCGTCAGGCGTCGTCCAGGCCCTTGGTCATGTCCTCGTCCACCTCGGCCGCGGCCCATTCCAGGGCTTCGCGGTCGCGACGCTCGCGCTCGACCCGGTCGATTTCGTCGATGGTCGGCATGTCGATGGTATGGTTCGCGATTTCGCGCAG
>JAICHS010000132.1 GCA_025924775.1 Rhodanobacteraceae bacterium | reverse complement strand
CGCCGGAGCCAGCTCTGGCGCCGCCGCTGCCGCCCGCGCCGCCCGCGCCGCCATTGCCACCGATGATGCTGCCGTCGTTGCTCAAGCCGAAAGAGTTGCCGCTGACACCTGCCCCGCCGCTGCCGCCGCTGCCGCCGCCGCCGCTGGCCCCATGGACAGCCATGGGAGAGTTATTGCCACCGCTGCCGCCGGCGCCACCCGCTCCGCCCGTGATGCTGCCGTCGTTGTTCGAGCTGAAAGAGCTGCCGCTGACACCCGCCCCGCCGCTGCCGCCGTTGCCGCCGTTGCCGCTGCCGCTATACCCGACGAAAGGGGAACCATTGCCGCCGCTGCCGCCCGCGCCCCCCGTGCCGCCCGTGATGCCGCCATCGTTGCTCAAATTGAAAGAGCTGCCGCTGACACCCGCTCCGCCGTTGCCGCCGTCGCCGCCGCTGCCCCCGAAGGCGTAGCCGCTGCCGCCGCTGCCGCCTACGCCGCCGGATCCGCCAGCCAACGATTGAGATGCAGGCAGGCAATAGCTGCCGCCGCCAAGGTCGTGCGCAACGCCGCCGTTGTCGCCGGCTGCCCCGATGCCGCCGGGTCCGTTGGAGCCGTCTGCACCATTGACCCCGGAAGCGCCTGTGGCGTTGCCCAGTGTGGTTGCTCCCATGGGGCAGATCGGTGTAGCCCAGACTGGCAAGGCGAGTGCGCCCAATGCGAGGGCCGCCGCACAAGCCAATGCCAGCGAGTGTCTGCGCAGCGGAGCCCCGTCGGCAGGCGCGGCGCACAAGATGCCCCGGCCGCGCGATTCAGCGGCCACCTGCAAGGTACGCGACGCACGGTTCCAGACGAGACGATCGATGTGGTTCATGGAAATGCCCTCTTGGGATTTCATAGCTTCAGGAGTGGACGGGTTGAATCAGACGACGTGCAACGCTTCGGGAATGCGCTTCGGATCGCGCCAGAAGGCGTCGTTGGCAAAGCGCTGGAATAGATCAGGTGGCAGCACGGTTTTCCGCGGCTCCGCGTGAACCTTGCTGCGCACGCTGTGCAAGCCCGGCGTGCCGACGCGCTGGTCGAACGCGGCAACGTCGTATTCGACATGCTCGAAGTCGTGCCGGAATAACGGCTGGCCTATGAAGGCGTAGATCGCCTGCATGGCCGCGGCCGGCTGCGTGGTGAGCGTTTCGTACTGCACCAGCAGCACGCGGTCGGCCTGAGCGCGCAAACAGGCCTGCTTCAGAGCGTCGTAGGCAAAGCCGAAGCCGACCATTCCCTCGAAACCCGCCACTTCACTGACATGAGGCGTGTAGTTGAAGATGGATGACGGGCTGAAGACATTCCGCTGCACCAGCCGCTCGATGCTGTCGATGACCCACGGCAGGTGCCGCACGCAGGCGATCACTTTGGCGTCGGGGAAAAGTTCCGCAATGGCCGGCATCCGCGCGCACCAGGCGCGGTTGGTGTCGAAGACCACTTCGGCTTCGCAGTCGGCGTAGAACTGGTCGAACAACGCGTGCAGGATGCGCCGGCGCTTCGCGTCGTCGATGAAGACCGCAAACTCGTTGCGCTGGCTCATCTCGCCCAGCAGCGCGCCGAACAGGCCGGCCATCGGCCCCGACATGTCCGCATGGAAGCGCGGATTCTGGCGCAGCAACGCGGCCAGTAGCGTGGATCCCGAGCGTGGCAAGCCCGAGATGAAATGAATACGAGCAAGCACAGAGGACCCCCTTCGGGCACCACGAACGCTGGAGTCCTTCCCGGCCAGCACACCTAGAAATGTGAACCACGTCACACTTTACACCCGCCCCAACGCGGTGCAAGCACAAATTCTTGGACCAGCTCAGTTGGAATGGCCGGGGTTTCGGTCGGAGACGGATTCGCGAATAGACGAAATGTCACGGCGCCACGACGTTGCGCCTTGTTTCCGGGCCACGCGTCACCGAGGCGAGACTGCAGCGGCCCTTCGGTGCCCCGCCTGCCGAAAGCTGCCGGTTGCCAAGGGCCGCTTCGGGTCGTGAACCGCCGGGAATCCAGGCCATCAACCCTGCGTTGCCTAAAGCGCCCGCGTTGAACGCTGGCGATGCAGCCGGGTTGTGTAGCCAGCCACCGCTGGTTGCATGATGGCGGCGAACGCCTAGCCGTCCAGTTCGGTCCAGTGTGCGTAGGCCGTGTCCAGTTCGGCTTGCAGCGCGGCCAGCGATTTGTTTGCTTGCACGATCGCGCTGCTGTCTTGTTGGAAAAATGCTGGTTCGTTCATCGCGGCCGCCTGGTTGGCAATCTCGCTTTCCAGTTGTTCGATGCGCCTGGGAAGCTGCTCCAGTCTACGTTGGTCCTTGAAGGTGAGCTTGCGTTTTGCCGCCACCGGCGGGGTATCGACTTTGCCGACGGGCTTGCTGGCACTTGGCGCGGCGGCGCATTGGGCGGCCGGGTGCTGGCGCAGCCAGTCGGTGTAGCCGCCTACGTATTCGCCGATCCGGCCGTGACCTTCCAACACCAGCGTGCTGGAAACCACGTTGTCGAGGAACGCACGGTCGTGTGAAACCAACAGCAAGGTGCCTTTGTAATCAAGCAACAACTCTTCCAGAAGCTCCAGTGTTTCCACATCGAGATCGTTCGTCGGTTCGTCCATCACTAACAGGTTGGACGGTTGCGCGAACAATTTGGCCAACAGCAAGCGATTGCGCTCGCCGCCCGACAGACGGGTGATGGGCGCACGCGCGCGTTCCGGCGAGAACAGGAAATCCTGCAGGTAGCCGATGATGTGCTTCAGCTGGCCGTTCAGCTCAATGAACTCAAGACCGCCGGCGACGTTGTCGATTGCATTGAGTGAGTTGTCCAGCTGCAGGCGGTGCTGGTCGAAATACGCGATCTGCGTGCCGGTGCCGAGCTGGACCGTACCGCGTTGCGGAATCAACTCACCCAGCATGATTTTCAGCAGGGTGCTTTTCCCGGCGCCATTCGGGCCAATGATGCCGATGCGGTCGCCGCGCATCACCGTGGTGCTCAGGTCGTCGATCAGCACGTGGCCGCCGAAGCCGTGGGTAACGTGCTTGAGGTCAATTACCTTCTTGCCTGAAGCGTGCGTGTGCCCCAGCACCATCTTCACATTGCCGGCAAGGTCGCGTCGTTTCGAGCGCTCGTTGCGCAGCGCCTGCAATGCGCGCACCCGACCCTCGTTGCGCGTGCGCCGCGCCTTGATGCCCTTGCGAATCCATACCTCTTCCTGGGCCAGCTTCTTGTCGAACAGCGCGTTGGCCTGACTTTCCGCGTGCAGACGTTCCTCGCGCCGACGCAGATAGTTGTCGTAGTCGCTAGGCCAGTCGGTCACCGCGCCGCGATCGATTTCGACAATGCGCGTGGCCAGGGCGCGTAGAAAGGTGCGGTCATGCGTGATGAAGACGATGCTGCCAGCAAACTGCTTGAGGAAGCCTTCCAGCCAACTGATGGCCTCGATATCCAGATGGTTGGTGGGTTCGTCCAGCAGCAAAATGTCCGGTTTGCGCACCAGCGCTTGCGCCAGCAACACGCGCCGCTTCATGCCACCGGACAGCGCGGAAAAATCCATATCGCCAGGCAGTCTCAGCTTGGTCAGGACTTCGTCAACGCGGCGATTCAGATCCCAGCCGTGCCGCGCTTCGATCTTCGCCTGGGCATGGCCCAGCGCGTCGAGATCGCCGATGGCCAGCAAGTGTTGGTAGCGCGCGAGCAAGCGGCCGAGGTCGCCCAACCCTTCCGCCACCAAGTCAAACACGCTGCCAGCGGTGTCTTGCGGCACCTCCTGCGCAAGGCGCGCGATGACAATCCCGCTTTGCACACGTACCTCGCCGTCGTCGGCACGCAGCTCGCCGCTGATCAGCTTTATGAGGGTGGATTTGCCTTCGCCGTTACGCCCGACGATACATACCCGTTCGTTCGCTTCGATGGATAAATCGACACGCTCGAGCAGGAGTGGGCCGCCGATACTGAAGTCGACGCGTTGCAATTGGACAAGAGACATCCGCTCATTGTAATGGCTGGTCCGCTGCAAGCTGTCCGGCTGGCCGCGGCAAGTAGCGGGTCATGGCGTCAACGACCAACCATCCATTCAAGGTCGCTGCCCGGCCGACCGTGCGAACTCACGCAAGATCAGTGGCGTATCTCCACGCTTCGTGCTCACCCGAACTGCTATTTTGATGACCCATCGCACTGCCCGCCGGTACTCCGGAAAACGTTCAAAATGCCGTGATCCAGAAACGGATAGCGACCGACTGAGGGTTCAAGCGTTGGCAACTCCAATGACCCCCCAAAGCGGACGGCCACGAGGGTCAACTTCGGGTCGCTTGGAGTCGTACACCGACGCACTGCCGGTTTCGGCCAGGAGCTGACGGTCGTCCGCTAAGGCAAGCTCTAATCCGCGCAATTATTACTTCGTCCCCGTTACCGGAACAAAGGAGCTTCGCATGGCCATCCGCACACTAATGATCCTGGCCTTACTCTTCACCGCTGGGGCTGCTTGCGCCGGGACAAGCCATTGGGGGGCCAACGACGATCCGGCTGTGATGAGGCTTGTGGCGGCGGAAGCGACATGGGCCGCGTTGCAATGCGGCCCGAAACCCGAAATGGCCGCCTATGTTGCCGACGACTTCCAGGGCACCGGCACGAACGGCGCACGTTACGGCCGCGTGGCTGCGATCCAGCGGGGCCACGATCGGGACTGCAAACTCGGCTCCGTGAAGGTCCATTTCGTGACCGACAACGTCGCCATCCTCTATGGCGGCGAAAGCCGGATCGTGAAGAGCGGGAATGGCAAGGAAGCGCCCCGCTGCCAAGTCTGGACCGACACTTGGATAAAGCGGGACGGCAAATGGCAGGTCGTCGCGGCACAGGACAATGTGGTCCCCTGCAAGGGGAAGTAAGGGTTCATTCGAGCGTCCGCTTTGGGTCGATTTGGCGCGTTCAAAGCGATACTTCGCGAAACGGCGAAATGCGCATCAATTTTTCGGAGGGGCCTTTGCGCCGTCGACCACCAAGGCGACCGTTTGCCCGGGCCGCGGGTGCTGGCTTCTGAGCACAGCCCTCAGGATGCAACGGATGCGCACGCGAGACTGCACGCCTGGGCCGCCTTCTGGATGGCCTCTGCCTGCGTGTCGTAGGTGTGCACTACCTTGGCGAGTTTGCTGAGGCCGATGTTTGCGACCATGGCCAACGTGATTTCGTTGATCATGTCGCCGGCATGGCGAGCCACGATGGTGGCACCAAGGATTCGATCGCTGCCTTCACGGACGTGGATCTTGACGAATCCTGCTTCCTCGCTGTCGGTGACTGCACGATCGACCTCGTGCATGAGCACCGTGAACGTCTTCACCGGGATGCCCTGCCGGTTCGCCTCGCGAACGTAGAGTCCGACGTGGGCAATCTCGGGGTCGGTGAAGGTGCACCAGGGGATGATCAACTTGCTCCAGCGTTCGCGGCCGTGAAACAGCGCATTGCGCACCGCCATCTGGGCCGACGTGATCGCGGTGTGGCCATATTTGTTCTCGAGGCAAACGTCGCCGGCCGCATGGATGCGTCGATTGCTGGTGCGCAGGAAATCATCCACGCGGATTCCGTGCTTGCGGTCGTAGTCGACACCGGCCGATTTCAGGCCCAGGCCTTCGACGTTGGGGAGCCTGCCGACTCCCGCCAGGATCGCATCGACGGCGATGGTGTTGTGGTAGTCATCGCTCACGAGATCGACCAGCTTTTCGCCGTTCACCATGCGGACGTCGAGGACCCGCGTGTTCAGGCGCACCACCGCGCCATCGCGCGCGAGGGCTGTCGACAGGAGCTGCGCGGCGTCGCGTTCTTCCCTTTCCAGGAATAACGGCTTGATCTGCACGATGGTGGTATGCGCACCCAGCCGACAAAATGCCTGCGCCTGCTCGCAGCCGATTGGCCCGCCACCGATCACCAGCAGCCGACGCGGCAGGTGGGTGAGCTCGAATACGTTCTCGTTGGTCACATAACCGGCTTCGGCAAGACCGGGAATAGGCGGCGCACTCGGTCGCGCACCGGTCGCGATAAGGGCCCTGTCAAACCGCAGCGTGCTTCCGTCCACGGCGAGGCTATCGGGGCCTGTGAAGCGCGCATCGCCGAAGAAGATGTCGATGCCTGCTGCGGCCAGGTGCCGAACGGAACTGGACTGGCCGAGATGGGCGCGGATGCGGCGCACGCGCTCCATCGTGGCCGCGAAATCCACCTGGATGCCGGCGGGCACCTTTGCCCCGTAGCGGTCGGCGTCGCGCATCTCGGCGTACAGCCGGGAAGTGCGGATGATCGCCTTCGACGGCACGCAACCCGTGTTGACGCAGGTCCCGCCCAGGAAGTCGCGTTCGACCAGGGCGACCTTGATGCCGCGCGCGGCCGCCAGTTCGGCGGCGGCAAGCCCCGCGAATCCGGCGCCAATGACCACCAGCGTATAGCGCCCTTCCGGGTCCGGATTGGCCCACGTCGCCGGACGCAGCTCGGCAATGCGCTTGCGTTCATGGTCATCCTGCGGCGCGGTTGGG
>JAICHS010000131.1 GCA_025924775.1 Rhodanobacteraceae bacterium | reverse complement strand
CGCGTCGGCCTGGCGGCGGCACAGGCGGCGCCAGGTGGCGTCGCCGTCGTCCACGTACAGCACGCAGCGGCATTCGGCCTCGCGCGCCGCAAACCAGTCGGTGTCGTGGCCGCATCCCAGCCGCGCGTCGATCAGCTCACAGCCGCCCCACGGCTGCAGCTGGCGTTGCAGCTCTTTGGCAAAACCGCGCGCGTCGAGTGCGGCGTTGAACGGCAGGATCGCGAAGGTGCGCGGGGGGCTGGTGGGCTTGCGGCGGGCGCCGCCGAGCAGGTGTTCCACCGCCACCCGCGCCGCGCCCAGCATCGCGCGCGGGTGGCGCGTCGTCAGTTGTTCGAACGCGTCGCGCGAAAGCGCCAGCACTTCGGAGTCGCGCAACGCGCGCACGCTGTGGGTGTGCGGATCGCCGGTGATCAGGCCGATCTCGCCCAGGGTCGAGCCGGCCGGAAACACGCCGAGCAGCCGCGGCTGTCCGGCACGGCGTGGCACGAACGCGCCGAGACTGCCGGATTTCAGCAGGTACAGAGCGACGGGGGGTTCCCCACGCAGGTACAACGGAGCGCCGCCGGGCAGCCACAGCCACGCCATTTCCTGCAGCAACGCGTCCAGCTCACGCAGTTTGAGGTGGCCGAACACGGCGGTCTGCCCGAGCAGCGCGCGCAACCCCGCGGCCAGTGTCGTGTCCATGCCGGGATGCTAGCTTGATTTTGATGCGGGCAAACGCCACGCTGTGGAATCCGCCGGAGTGCCCCATGTCCACCGCCAACCCTCTGCTCAGCGACGCCGCCCTGCCTGCCTTTTCCAGCATCCGCGCGGCCGACGTTGCGCCCGCGATCGACGCGATCCTGGTCGACTACCAGACCGGCATCGATGCGATCACATCACCCGCTGCGCCACACGATTTCGAGCATGTGATGCTGGAACAGGAACGGCTCGACCAGCGCCTGGCGCGCGCATGGGCGCCGGTGGCGCACCTGCACGCGGTCGCGGATACGCCGGAGCTGCGGGCGGCCTACGCGGCGGCCGAGGAAAAGATCACCGATTTCGCCAGCGCGCTGGGCCAGGATCGCGATCTGTATGCCGCGGTGCAGGCCGTGGCCGATGCACCGGAATTTGCGCAGCGCACGCGGCCCGAGCGCGCGCTGGTGGACCACGCGCTGCGTGACTTCAGGCTTTCCGGGGTGGCGCTGGAAGAACCCGCGCGCACGCGCTTTCGCGAAATTGCCAACGAACTGGCCAAGCTGACCACCGCGTTTTCCAATGCCGTGCTGGATGCCACCGATGCATGGCACGTGCACATTGAGGATGCGCGCAAGCTGGCCGGCATCCCCGAATCCGGTCGCGCGGTGCTGCAGGCGTATGCGCGCGAGCGCAACCTCGGTGGCTGGCTAGTCACGTTGCAGCAGCCGTCGGTGCAGGCCGTGCTGACCTACGCCGACGACCGTTCGCTGCGCGAGCGGGTGTACTGGGCGTACCAGACGCGGGCCTCCGACCAGGGGCCGGAGGCGGGCCGGTTCGACAACTCGGAACGCATGGAAAAGATCCTCGCGCTGCGCCACGAGGCCGCGCAGCTGCTGGGTTTTGCCAATGCGGCCGAGGAATCGCTGGCCACCAAGATGGCGGCGACGCCCGCCGAGGTGCTGGCGTTCCTGCGTGACTTGATCGCGCGCGCCAAACCGGTCGCGCAGCGCGAGCTTGCGGAACTGCGTGCGTTCGCGCGCGAGGAACTCGGCCTGGAGACGCTGGAATCCTGGGACCTCGCCTATGCGTCGGAAAAACTGCGGCTGGCGCGCTACGCGCTGGACGAGGAACAACTGAAAGCGTACTTCCCGCTGCCGTCGGTCTTGAACGGCATGTTCGCGCTGGCCGGCAAGTTGTACGGCATCACGGTGGAGCCCCCGCGCGAGCCCGTGGACGTGTGGCATCCGGACGTGCGCTATTGCGAGGTACGCGATGCCGGGGGCCGGTTGATCGCCGGGGTGTATCTCGATCTGCACGCGCGCGCCGGCAAGCGCGGCGGCGCATGGATGGACGTGTGTCGCGCGCGCTTTCGCGACGGCGACCAGACGCAATTGCCGATCGCATTCCTGACCTGCAACTTTGCGCCGCCCGCGGACGGACATCCGTCGCTCCTGACCCACGACGACGTGCAGACGATCTTCCACGAATTCGGCCACGGCCTGCACCACATGTTGACGCGCATCGACCTGCCCTCGATCGGCGGCATCGACGGGGTCGAGTGGGACGCGGTGGAATTGCCCAGCCAGTTCATGGAAAACTTCTGCTGGAACCGGCAGGCGCTGGACCTGTTCGCGAAGCATTGGTCGAGCGGCGAAAAACTGCCCGATGAATTATTCGACAAGATGCTCGCGGCGCGGCATTTCCAGGCCGGCATGTTCCTGTGTCGGCAACTGGAATTCGGGCTGTTCGATTTCCTGCTGCACGTCGACTACGACCCGGCGCGCGGGGCGCGGGTGTTGGAGACGCTGGAAGCCGCGCGCCGCGAGGCCGCGGTGGTGCACCCGCCGGCCTGGCAGCGCTTTCCGCACGCGTTCACCCACATCTTCGCGGGCGGCTACGGCGCGGGCTATTACAGCTACCTGTGGGCCGAGGTGCTGTCGGCCGACGTGTTTGGTGCGTTCGAGGAACACGCCTCCGCAAACTCCGCCGGTGGCGGCGATGGCGTGATCGATCCGGCCACCGGCGCCCGCTTCCGCGACGAGTTTCTGGCGGTGGGGGCCAGTCGCCCGGCGCTGGAAAGTTTCATCGCCTTCCGTGGGCGCGCACCACAGCCGGATGCGCTGCTGCGTTCGTACGGGTTGGCGTGAGCTGGCCTGCCCGTGCGGCGCCGGGTCGCGGCCGGATTGGCCCGGCCGGGTGCGCTGCCATAATCGGACACGCTCGCCGCAAAGGTTGGATCCGTGCAGACGCATTCCTGGCTGGCCTCGGTACTGGTATTCCTGGTCGCGGTGGTGATCGCGGTACCGCTGTCGCGCAAACTGAAACTCGGGTCGGTGCTGGGTTACCTCGCGGCCGGCGTGGTGATCGGGCCATACGGGCTGAAGTGGATCCAGAACTCCGATGCGATCGCCGGCGTGTCCGAACTGGGCGTCGCGCTGCTGCTGTTCGTGATTGGCCTGGAACTGTCGCCACAGCGGCTGTGGGTGATGCGGCGCGCGGTGTTCGGCGCGGGCGCACTGCAGGTGTTCGGGACGGCGCTGGTGCTGGCGCTGATCGCGGTGTTCGGGTTCGACTTCAAGCCGGTGCCTGCGGTCGTGGTGGGCCTGGGCCTCGCGTTTTCATCCACCGCGTTCGGCCTGCAGATCCTGGCCGAACGGCGCGAGCTGCAAAGTCCGTACGGGCGGCAGGCGTTCGCCGTGCTGCTGTTCCAGGATCTGGTGGCCATCCCGCTGATCGCCGCGATCCCGTTGCTGGCCGACCCCGGCAACCTGCACGCGGCCAGCATGCCGTCGTGGCTGTCGGCGCTGCGCGTCGCGGGCGTGATCGCGGTGGTGGTGGTGGGCGGGCGCTACGCGCTGCGGCCAATCTTCCGCGCGGTCGCCAAGACGGAACTCATCGAGATTTCGACGGCGGTTGCGCTGCTGGTGGTGATGGGCACCGCGTGGCTGATGCAGCTGGCCGGCATTTCCATGGCGCTGGGCACGTTCCTGGCCGGCGTGCTGCTGGCCGATTCGGAATACCGTCACGAACTGGAATCCAACATCGCGCCGTTCGAGGGCCTGCTGCTGGGCCTGTTTTTCATTACCGTCGGCATGGGCGTCAACCTGCACCTGCTGGAGCGCCACCCGTGGGCGGTGGCCGGGTTGGTGATCCTGCTGCTGGCTTGCAAGGCGCCGGCGCTGGCGCTGGTGGGACGCCTGAATTCGCGCATGAGCAACGCGGACGCGATGAAGCTGGTGGCGCTGCTGGCGGGCGGCGGCGAGTTCGCGTTCGTGGTGTTCAAGCTGGCGCATGAGCAAGGATTGCTGACGCGCACCCAGCACGGCCTGCTGGTACTGGTGGTGACGCTGGGCATGGCCGCGGTTCCGCTGCTGGTGCTGGCGGCCGCGAAGCTGCCCACGCCCAAGCTGCCCCGGCGCGAATACGACACCATCGACGCGGGCGTGCCGCGGGTGGTGATCGCGGGCTTCGGGCGCGTGGGCCAGATCGTCGGCCGCCTGTTGCGCGCGCGCGGCATTCCATTCGTCGCGCTGGAAAACTCGATCGAGCAGGTGGACCTGTCGCGCCGCCTCGCCGGCACCAACATTTTCTTCGGCGACCCGTCGCGCGCCGAAATCCTGCGCGCGGCACAGGCCGGCAAGGCCGAGGTGTTCGTGCTGGCCACCGACGATCCGGCCGCCAACGTGCGCACCGCGCGCATCGTGCGGCGGCTGTTTCCGAAACTGCGCATCATCGCGCGGGCCCGCAACCGCCAGCACGCGTTCCGCCTGATGGATTTGACCTCCGACCCCGACGACGTGGTGCGCGAAACCTTCTATTCCAGCCTCAAGATGGCAGCACTGACGCTGAAGGCGCTGGGCTTGAGCGACGACGAGGCGCACGCCAGCGTGGCGTTGTTCCGCGAGCACGACGAGCAGCTGCTGCGCGACCAGCACCTGGTGTACGACGACGACGTGGCGCTGCGCCAGACCACGCGCGAGGCGTACGAGGAATTGCAGGGCCTGTTCGAAGCCGACAGCGCGCGGCCGAAGGTCACTCCGGATGCGTCATCAGCGGTGTCACCACCGGTGCACTGAGGCGCGCGCCGTGGCGCGGCGCCAGTTCCAGCGCGAGGTCCACGTAGCCCAGCACCCGCGCGACGTCGGCCGGCGTACGTTGCATGCAGTCGCGCGCCTCGCGGTTGGCACCGCGCTGCAGCAGCACGCGCGCCGGTTCGAAGCTGGCGTGCATCGCGCAGGCGTGCAGCGCGCTGACGCCGTGTTCGTCGGCGTGGTCGATGTCGGCGCCGGCATCCAGCAGCGCGGGCACCAGCGCCCCTAGGTGGGTGCCGTCGCAAGCGGCGCCGGGCTTGGTGTGCGCGCCCAGCAGGACCAGCAGCGGGGTGGCGCCGGCGCGGTCGGCGGCGTTGACGACAAGCGCCACCGACGCCGGCGCGCCGACCTCCTCGCCGCCCGCGTCGTGGGGGGATCCGGCTGCGTCCGCAGCGCGGGAGAGGGAGCCATTCGGATCGCGCAGCAGCGCGTCCAGCAGGCGCTGGCAGCGCAGGCTGTCGCGGCTGTCGAAGCAGAACCGCGTCGCGGCGTGCAGCGCGGTCTGGCCGCGCGCGTCGGTCAGGTCGGAGTGGGCACCCAGCTGGCGCAACACCACGACCATGTCGGGGTGCCCCAGCGCCGCGGCGATCATCAACGCGGTGACGTCGTCGGCGTGGCGCTGGTCGACCTTGACGCCGGCCGCCACCAGCGCGCGCACGATATCGGGCTGGCGCGCGCTGACCGCGGCGGACAACGGTGAAGCGCCGGTCGGGGCGGTGAGTTGCGGGTCGGCGTGCGCGGCCAGCAGGCGCTGCACGCTTTGCAGCGCACCGGCCCCGCTGGCACGCAGCAGCGCGGTGGCGCCACGTTCGTCGCGGCTGTCCACCGGCAGGCCGAGTTCCAGCAGGCGCGACACCGCGTCCGGGTCGCCGGCGGCGGCGGGCAGGTCCGCAGCGCGCAGCGGGCGCTGCGGCAGCGCCCAGCCATTCCAACGCAGCCAGTATTCAAGTTTGGTGGCGTCGCGGGCGAGCGCCAGGCCCAGCGGCGTCTCGCCGCTGGCGGCGGCGGCTTCCGGATCGGCACCGTGTGCGATCAGCGCCTTCACCAGGGGCAGCGCGGCGTCCGGCTGGCCGTTGAGCGCGACGTGCAGCGGCGTGGCGCTGGCATGGTCGCGCGCGTTGGGGTCGGCGCCGCGCGCGAGCAGGGCGTCCAGCAGCGGCAGCAGGCCGGGGCGGCTGGCGTGATGCAGTGGCGTGCGGCCTTCCGCGTCGGCACCGAACGCGTCCGCGCCACGTTCCAGCAGCGCCAGCGCCAGTTGCGCGTCGTCGCCGGTGGCGTCCATGCGTGCCAGCGCGCGCGCGAAGCGGCCCGCGCCCGCGGGCGTCGCGCCCGCGTCCAGCAATTGGCGGAGCGCGCCGCGCGCGCGCGGCAGGTGGTCGAGCAGCGCATCGAACAGGCGGCTGCCATCGTCCAGGCGGGTCTCGGCGGCCAGCCCGTGTTCCAGCAGCCAGACGCGTGGCGCCGGGTCCGCGTGTTCGGCAAGGTCGAGATACAGCGCCGCAAGTTCGCTGGCGGGCCAGCTGCGCGCGCGCTCCCCGAAGCGCGCAACGACGGTCCAGTGGCCAAACCGCAACGCATCGAGCAGGTGTTGCGGGGTGTCCGCGCCGGCTTCCGGTTGGCTGCCGTGGACATGGCTTGCGGGCAGGTTGGCGTCGGGATCCATCAGCGCCACCAGGTCCCAGCGTCCGGCCGCGCTGGCCTGGTCGATCGCGCTGCGCCCGTCGCTGCCCTTGCGCGCGGG
>JAICHS010000130.1 GCA_025924775.1 Rhodanobacteraceae bacterium | reverse complement strand
TTCGTGCCGGGCCATGGCGACCTTGGCAAGGCTGCCGACGTGCGCGCGTTTCGCGACTATCTGGCAACGCTGCGCACAGACATCGCCGCGGCGAAGGCAGCCGGCAAGTCAGGCGATGCTCTGGTCAACGCCGTGTTGCCGAAACTCGGAGGCAGCTACGGCAACTGGGGCTGGTTCAAGCACTTCGCTCGCCACAACATCGAGCAAACGGCGGCCGAGCTTGCAGGCACCAAGCAGGTTCCCGCCGCCGGCCAGCCCTGAAGCGGGCGAGGCAACCCGCCGCATCCTTCACGCTGCCGTATGCGCGAGCCCGCTAACATGGACATTTCCGGATCACGTGGAGACACCATCATGCAGTATCGCCGCCTGGGCTCGTCCGGCCTGCAGTTGTCGGCCTTGTCGTTCGGCTCCTGGGTGACTTTCGGGCGCCAGGTGGACCGCGCGAAGGCACGCGAATTGCTGGCCTGCGCCTTCGACCACGGCGTCAACTATTTCGACAGCTCGGAAACCTACGCCGCGGGACAAGCCGAAACCATCCTGGGCGAAGCCCTGGCCCGCCTGCGCTTTCCGCGCGACGCCTTCTGCGTTTCCAGCAAGGTATTCTTCGGCGCGGTCACCGACCCCAAGCCGACCCAGCGCGGCCTTTCGCGCAAGCACGTCACCGACGCGTGCCACCAGGCACTGCGGCGCCTGCGGGTCGATTACCTCGATTGTTTTTTCTGCCACCGCTCCGACCCCGATACGCCGGTGGCTGAAACCGTGTGGGCGATGGATACGCTGATCCGGCAGGGCAAGGTGTTGTACTGGGGCACCAGCGAATGGCCGGCGGACACGATCCGCGAGGCGCACGCCGTGGCGGACCGGCACCATCTGCACGCGCCGACCATGGAACAACCGCAGTACAACCTGCTGCACCGCGAGCGCGTGGAGGCGGAATACGCGCCGCTGTACCGCGACTTCGGCATGGGTACGACCATCTGGTCGCCGTTGGCATCCGGAATCCTGACCGGCAAATACGCGCACGGGACGCCCGCGGGCTCACGCCTCACCCTGCCCGGCTACGAATGGTTGCACGAGCGCTATGACCTGTCCGAACACGGTGTGGATACACAGCGGATTGCGCGGCTGCTGCCAATCGCGCAGGACATGGGTGTCAGCCCCGCGCAGTTCGCGATCGCGTGGTGCCTCAAGAACCCGCACGTCTCGACCGTGATGCTGGGCGCGACGCGGCGCGAACAGCTGGAGGAAAACCTGGGTGCACTGGACGCCGTGGACAAGCTGGACGCGGACGTCATGCAGCGCGTCGACGCCGCGCTTGCGTAGTGCGTGGTGCACCGGCATCCGCGCTACGGTTGCTTGTATACGACCCCACCCTTCATCACGAACAGCACATGCTCGATCGCGGCAATGTCTTTGGTCGGATCACCCTGCACGGCAATGACGTCGGCGTCGAGGCCGGCGCGTAGCTGGCCAAACTTGTCCTGCTGACGCAGGATTCGTGCGTCCACGGCAGTCGCGGCCAGCAGGGCCTGCGCCGGACGCATGCCATCCTTCACCATCCACTCCAGTTCCTTGTAATTGGTACCGTGCCTGAATACGCCGACGTCGCTGCCGCAGCCGATGGTGACGCCGGCCTGCATGGCCAGCTTGAATGCATTCTGCGAAGCGCGCATCTCGTCGGTGGGTGGATCGTCCGGTTTCCAACCGTGGAAATATTCGGCGTAGGCGACCACCGCTTCCAGCGTCGGCAGGTAGGCGACGTCGTGCTGCTTCATCATCTCGAACACTTCGCGGGTGCCGTTGAAACCGTGCTCGATGGTGTCCACGCCGGCAAGGATCGAACGGCGCATGCCCTCGGGCGTGGTCGAGTGCACCGAGACCGGCAAACCCAATGAATGCGCAGCTTCCACGCCGGCGTTCAACTCTGCCTGCGTAAAGGTCGGCACCGAACCTTTCGACTTGCCGCAATGGTAGTCGGCGTAGATCTTGATCCAGTCCGCGCCGTGGCCAGCCTGGTCACGCACCGCCGCGATCATCTCCGGCACGCCCGCGACCGGAATACCGCCCTGTGGCAGTGCCATGTCGGTGCGAAAGCCCATCGGGCCGGGGCCGTAGCAATCCCTGGCCACCGTTGCGCGCGTCGCGACGAACAGATGCGGCCCTGGAATAAGACCATCGTCGATTGCCTTCTGCACCTGCACGTCGGCGTAACCCGCACCTTCGGTGCCGAGGTCGCGCAGCGCGGTGAAACCGGCCATCAGCGTGTCGTGCACGTGGTTGACCGCCTCGATGGTGCGGTACGCCAGCGGCTCCTTCAGTACCTGGTCGTTCCATGGGGTTTCGTTGTATGGATGCAGGAAGATGTGCGAGTGCGCATCGATCAGACCGGGCAGCAGCGTGGTGCCGGGAAGATTGACGGCCCTGGCGTTGGCCGGAACCTTGATCGAAGCACGCGGACCCACCGCGGCAATCCGGTCGCCTTCCACCAATACCGCCCAGCCCGCGTGCGCCTGTTCACTGCGCGCGTCGAACACGCGGTCGGCGGTCAACAGCAGCACGCTCGTCGCAACCCCGGCCGGGCCTGGCGTTGATAACGGCGCCGCCCAAGCTAACGCCGCGCTGGCCAGCATGGCCAGCGCGACCAGTCCTTTTCGCATCCCCATGGCACCCCTCCGGTTCCAACGAGATGTCGAAGGTACACCGAACCCCTGCGTGTGGTTCAACGACCGGCGGCTGGCGCGGGCGCAGGCCGGCCGCCGAGGTCGTCGATCAGAACAGCAGAGGGCTGGCGGCGGACCCGCTTAAGTTGCGAACGGGTAACCCTGCCCGGTCAGAGGAGCGCGGCGACGACCATGTTCACGGGCTCGCACGGGGTTGCCCACGCCGCGCCGCAGCGGCACTTGCGCGGCCCGGGAGGCCCCTCAATACTCCGCCCGCGGTTGCCCCATCCACTACCGCAGCCATCGGGAGAATGGTCATGATCAAGGCACTACTTGCCTGTGCGGTCGGCATCCTGGCGACTGCACCGGCGTTCGCGGCAACCTCTTCAACTTCGGAACAATCCATCCGACGCGGCGAATTCCTGGTCGGCTACGGTGGCTGCCATGACTGCCACACGCCCGGCTGGAGCGAACACGGCGGGCAGGCGCCGAAGGACGCGCTGCTGACGGGCGGGGGTACCAATTTCCAGGGGCCGTGGGGCACGACGTATCCGCCAAACCTGCGCCTGTATGTGCAGAAGCTCACCCCGAAGCAATGGACGGCGAACCTGCGCGCGCTGAAGACGCGTCCAGCCATGCCATTCTGGACGTTCCGCTACTTGAGCGATGGCGACCTCGCCGACATGTACGCCTACATCCGTTCGCTGGGTCCGGCCGGAAAGCCGGTGCACGACTGGGTGCCACCTGGCCAACCCGCACCGGCGCCGTACCTCAGGCTGGTGCTGCCCGGGCCCCTGGCGGTGCGGCCGGGCGAGTGACGGGGCCGGTCAGCCCTTCGCGAGGCGCAACAGCTCTGCCTCACCGAATCCGGCGGCGCGACGCGCATCCAGGTTGAACGGCCCGCGCAGGCCGGTCGGCACGTATTCGCGCAGCAATTCGGCGAAGGTGGCGTCGGGTTCGCGGCCCGCGCGCTGGCAACACCAGTGGAACCAGCGCGTGCCGGCGGCGACGTGCGGGATTTCCTCGCGCAGGATGATTTCCAGAATGTCGGCGGTGGCGTCGTCGCCCACCGAGCGCAGGCGCACGATCATGCCGGGCGTCACGTCCAGTCCGCGCGCTTCCAGCACGCGTGGCACCAGCGCCATCCGCGCAAGGCAGGAGCCGGCGGTCTTGACGGCCATTTCCCACAGGCCGTTGTGCGCATCGAAATCGCCGTAGGCGTGGCCGAGCCGCACCAGGCGCCCAGACAGCATGGTGAAGTGCCGTGCTTCGTCATGCGCAACGCCGACCCAGTCACGGTAGTAGGCGTCGGGCATGCCGCGAAAGCGGTACACGGCATCCCACGCCAGGTTGATGGCGTTGAACTCGATGTGCGCGACCGCATGCACCAGTGCAGCACGGCCTGCGTCGCTGCCCAGCCCGCGCTGCGGCACATCGCGCGGCATGACCAGCCGCGGGCGTGCAGGGCGCCCCGGCGAAACGATCGGCTCCGGCGAGGCGCGGCCCTCGTCACGCGGCAACAACCCGTCGCGCAGCGCAGCGAAGGCCTGCCGCGTCAACCGGACCTTGGTGTCCGGCTCGGTGCTGTCCAGACACTGCCTGGCGGCGGCAAACAGCTCGTTCATGCCACGCGACACGAGCCCGGTTCGAGCAAGCCCGCCTGCAGCGCGGTCTCGATCGGCCGCGGCCGGTATCCCGGTCGCGCACACCACCTCAACCACACCGTCGGGTCGATGGTTTCATTGATGCCACCCCCGACCTGGCGTTCATATTTCCTGCTGAAGAACTTGTACAAGCCGAACATGAAGCGCCGGTAGGAAGGATTCGGCGCGTCCAGCTCGGCGCCCCGCGCCGGCACTTTGCGCTCGCTGAAGGCCAGGCCCGCGGCCTGCGCCCTCGATTGCATCCAGGCCAGGGTGATCTCAGGTAGCCGGTCGGGACGGTGCCCAGCGCCATCGGTCTTCTCGCCACCCCCGATGTCGGAATGCGAGCCCACGAACCAGCGCTGCTCGACCTCGATCTGCCCTGGCTTCCACGCCCGTGGCGACTCGCCGGCCGCCAGCGTCGCGGCTGGTCGCGTCCACGTGGTCGGCTTGAAGCAGGCGCGGTGCTCGTCCAGCGCCAGCGCCTGGTAGGCATATTCGACGGTCCTGCTCAAATCGGTGTCGTGAAACGCGTAGCGCTTGCGCGAAAACGGGAACCATGCCGCCACCCACGGGATGCCGAGCGCGCCCACGGTATCCCACACGCCGATGAAGTGGACCTTCACCCTGAAGCTGCCGCGGCGCAGGCACCACCGATCGGTCTCCGCACCGGGCCGGGTGTCGTTGCGGTAATAGGCGTACGCCGCGTCCACCTCGGCCATGGCAACCCGACCCTTGGCATCCGACCGCAACAGCCCGCACTTGCGGACCAGGCCGACCAGGCTGCGCGCGGCGTAGGCGCCGCGGCTGAACCCGAACAACCAGATCTCGTCGCGCTCGCGCCATGCCTCCGACAACCATCGGTAACCCCGCTTCACGTCACCCGACAATCCCAAGCCGAATGCGCCCCCCAGCAGGTGTCCGATGCCTCCTTCGACACCGACACCCGGCACGTACTTGCAGACTTGTTCGGTGCCGGATGCGTCAGTACACGCGATCGACTTCCACAACCGCTCGACGTTGGTGCGCGTCTGCGCCTTGCTCCAGGTGCCATCGAACAGGACGATCAGGCGGCGTGGCATGCGGCTTCCTTCCTCGTGACGATCCGAACGGGTGCCATTTTGCCGCATGCGTCCGAGGCGGGGTCGGTCGCGGACGCGCAATCACGTATGCGCACCGATCGACGTCCGCGCCACCTTCGCCCCGAGGGCTCCCTGGGCAGCTCGTATTTTCGTTGTCGCTCAGGACTGACCCACGACCGCGAGCGCCTGCCCGCGCGCCCGGCGCGCCAGCGCCACGCCCTTGCGGAAATTGGCAAGTGCCGTGGCGTCCGCAGCGGCATCGCCCGCACCGCCAGCAAGCGCGCTCAGGTAATCGGCGAATAGTTGTTCCAGCGCGGTGGCGTAAGCCGCCTGGATGATTTCCCGGTCGTTCATGCAGCCTCCTGGACAGCGACGCGGCTTGCAAGGCACCAGCGCAGCGCCGCGTCAGGATTCCTAGGCGCTGCGCCGCTGCGCCTTGGCGGCATCCGAACGCGCGAACTCCAGCTGCCGCAGGTACTCGGGTTCCACGCCGGTGACGTAGTGGCCCGAGAAGCACGAATCATCGAAGTGCTTGAGGTTCTCGTTGCCCTCCGCCACCGCCTCGATGAGGTCCGGCAAATCCTGATAGACCAGCCAGTCGGCACCGATGGTTTCGCGGATTTCCTCGACGGTACGGCCGTGTGCGACCAACTCCGCCGGCGCGGGCATGTCGATGCCGTACACATTGGGGTAGCGCACCGGCGGCGCGGCCGAGGCAAAATAGACCTTGTTGGCGCCGGCCTCGCGCGCCATCTGCACGATCTGCCGCGAAGTGGTGCCGCGCACGATGGAGTCATCCACCAGCAGCACGTTCTTGTGGCGAAACTCCAGCGGAATCGGGTTGAGCTTGCGCCGCACCGAGCGTACGCGCTGGCCCTGCCCTGGCATGATGAAGGTGCGCCCGATGTAGCGGTTCTTGACGAAGCCTTCGCGGAATGGCACGCCCAGCGCCGCGGCCAGCGTGGAGCCCGCGGTACGCGAGGTGTCGGGAATCGGGATTACTGCGTCGATGTCGTGGTCAGGGCGTACGCGCAGGATCTTGGCTGCAAGCTTTTCGCCCATGCGCAGGCGCGCCTTGTACACCGACACGTCCTCGATCATGGAATCGGGCCGCGCAAGGTACACGTATTCGAAGATGCACGGCGCGTGCACCGCGCCTTCGGCGCAACGCCGCGCCGACAGCTTGCCGTCGAAGGTTACGAACACGGCTTCGCCCGGCGCCACGTCGCGGATGCG